>JANNEX010000824.1:0-2573 GCA_031379155.1 Rubrivivax sp. | reverse complement strand
CAGAACATCGAAGTGCGCGCGCTGCTGCAAGTCATTGCCGACTTCACCAATTTCAACGTCGTCACCAGCGACACCGTCACCGGCACAGTCACGCTGCGTTTGAAAGACGTGCCCTGGGACCAGGCGCTGGACATCATCTTGCAAAGCAAGGGCCTGGGCGTGCGCAAAAACGGCAACGTGCTGTGGATAGCGCCCAAGGAAGAACTGGCTGCCAAGGAACAGGTGGAACTTGAATCGCGCAAGAAGATTGCTGACCTTGAGCCCACACGCACGCAATCCTTCCAGCTGAACTACACCAAGGCCGAAGAAGTGGCCAAGGGATTGACGGGCCAGAACCTGCCAGGCAGCGGCGGCGGTGGCGGCACTGCGCAGACCAGCCGCATCCTGTCGCCACGCGGCAGTGTGATTTTCGAGACGCGCACCAACCAGCTCTTTGTCACTGACGTGCCGAGCAAGCTCGAAGAGATCCAGGCTCTCATCACCAAGATCGACATCCCCGTGCGCCAGGTGCTGATTGAAGCGCGCATCGTTGAAGCCGACGACACCTTCGGCCGTTCTTTGGGCGTCAGGCTGGGCGGCGCCGACCTGCGCGGTGTGCGTGGCGGCACGCCGGGTTATGGTCTGGGCGGCGACAACCGGGTGCTGGTGGGCTCCAACTACAACGCCATCGGATCACAAACCTTGCAAGGCCCGGCCTATTCGTATGCCGACACGCCCTTCATCAACCTGCCAGCCAACACTTCATCGTTTGGAGGCACCAGCGCCGCCAGCATTGCTTTGACGCTGTTTGGCGCTACCGCCAACCGTTTCCTGAATCTGGAAATCTCGGCCCTGGAAGCCGAAGGCAAAGGCAACGTGGTGTCCAGCCCGCGTGTGGTCACTGCAGACCAGACCAAGGCGCGCATCGAACAGGGCGAAGAGATCCCCTATCAGCAGGCAACGTCGAGTGGCGCCACGTCGGTGTCGTTCAAGAAGGCCAGCTTGCGACTGGAAGTGACACCGCAAATCACGCCCGAGGGCAATGTCATTCTCGACCTTGAAGTCAACAAGGACAGCCGTGGCGCGCTAACCGCAGCCGGCCCCGCCATCAATACCAAACAAATCAAGACCCAGGTATTGGTGGAAAACGGTGGCACCGTGGTCATCGGTGGCATTTACACACAAGACGAACAAAACGAGATCAACAAGGTGCCGCTGCTGGGCGATATTCCTTTCATCGGCTACCTGTTCCAAAACCGGGTGAAGAGCACACGCAAGACCGAGTTGCTGGTCTTCATCACGCCCAAGATCGTGACCGACCGCTCGGCGGCACGTTGATGGCCTTGCGACACATCTGCCCCTAGCTCATGCTGACCATGCACCTGCCGCGTTGCCCCAGGGATTCGACCATGAAGATGCTTCAACGCCTGCTCAGTACCACTGCCCTGCTGGCCATGGCCGCCTGCGGTGGTGGTGGGGGTGGTTCCGGCAACACCGCATTTGGTGGCGGCAGTGGCGGGGGCACGGGCGGTGGCGGTGTCACGCCCCTCGCGCCCACGGTCACCTTGTCGCTGAGCTTGCTTGACCAAGCTGGCGCTGCCACGTCCAACATTCTGGCCGGCCAGCCCGTGCGTGCACAGGCCGTACTGCGCCGCAACGGCGACCCTGTTGCCAACGAGATCGTGCAATTCCAAGCCGAGGTGGGTGGCACGTTGGTGCGCATCGATCCGACTGCCGGCACCCAACTCACCGACGGCTCGGGTGTGGCGGTTGTCACCGTATCGTCCTTGGGCACAGCCTCAGGCGCCGGGCGCATCACGGCCAATGCCACGGTGGCCACTATTGCGGCTAGCTCAGGCGCCAACTTCTTTGCCAGTGGCAGCACCACGGCGCAACCGCCCACACTCACGCTCAGCGGCATAGAGATTGGTTCAAACGCGGTCTCGGCCTACGGCACTACGGGTCTGCGTGTGCGCGTCCTGCAAGCGGGCCAGCCCTATACGGCTGGTCTGGTGACGGTGAACTTCACCTCCTCATGCCCTGCCGGCAAGGCCACCATCACCCCCACGGCAAGCACACAACCTGACGGTTATGCCGTGGCCACCTTTGTTGACAACGGCTGCGCCCAGACGGCGGACAGCACGGTCACACTCACCGCATCAATCGCCACCGACTCCAAGTCGGGCAGCCTGACGGTGCGTTCACCCACCACAGGCAGCTTGCGCTTTGTCTCGGTGGTGCCGTCGGACAAGTCCATCACCCTGCGTGGCCAGGGCGGCAATGGTCGCCAAGAAAACGCCACCGTCACCTTCCAGTTGGTGGATGTGGCCGGCCAGGGCGTGGGCAACGCTGATGTGTGCTTTGACAGTTCCACCTACATCGGCGGCCTCAATGTGGATGGCTTTGGGCCTACGAACTTGCCCACCAATCAAGGTTCGGCTGCCCTGTGCGGTGCCGACAGCCTGAGCGTGGCGCGCTACGTCAAACGCACCAACCCCGACGGCACCGTGGTCGTGCAAGTCAATTCGGGCACGGTGCCTACACCAGTGCGGGTGCGTGCCCGTGCGCTCTACCCCGCCGGGGCCACGGCGGCG
>JANNEX010000818.1:0-1948 GCA_031379155.1 Rubrivivax sp. | reverse complement strand
GGCGGCGTCTTGCGCGTCGTGCATGAAGGCGCCGCTGTACAGGGCGCAAGCGCGTTGTGCAGCGCTGTGCAGCGGCGGCGTCAAAGCGCCCGCTGCCGGCACGCCCACGCTGGCGGCCAATTGCTCAAAGGCCAGGCAGTCGACCCACACCGTGCGTGGGTTCAGGCTCAAGCGGCCATGTTCAAGCAGCAGCGCGTCGTCGCTGCCCAGCAGCTTGCGCAAGCGGTGCAGCGCGGCAGTGAGGGCGGCGCGCGCCTTGTCGCCTTCGAGTTCAGGCCAGACGGCAAAACACGCCGTGGTGATGGACACATCGACACCGCTGGAGGCCACCACAAACAGCAGCAGCTCCAGCGGCTTTTTGGCCACCTTGCCCCTGAAGACCAGCGGCTGGCCTTGCAATTCGATGCGCAGGCTGCCCAGGGTGCGCACACGAATGGGCCAGGGCCAGGCGTCGAGGTCGGCACGCACGGCTTGCAGTTGGCGCGCTTGAATCACCTCTTGCACAAAGGCCACTTCGATGCCGGCTTCCAGCGCCAGCGCGCACACACGCGCGGCCACGGGTGGGCAGGCCAGAAAGAAGTTGAGCCAGGGCAGTTCACGCGCGATGGCCAGGCCGGCGGCCAGTTCGGCCTGGCAGGTTTTTGCGTTAGCGTCGGCATCACCATCGGCGTCCCCACCGGCCGCATGCAGGGCGCGCGCCAGGTGCGCCAGGCACCAGCAAAAGCGCGCTTGCGAGCCGCTGGCGGCGCGCCCGGCACGCTCGAAAAAGGGCAACGCTTGCAGGTAGTGCTGCGTGGCCATCAAGACCTGGCCTTCTTGCATCACACCGACACCCCTCCAGCGCTCGGGCATCTGGCTTTGTTCGGACAGGCGCAGCGCCAGACGGGCGTGGGTCAAGGCCGAGCGGTGGCGGCCGTCCAGCAAGTCCAGGCGCGAGTGCAGCAGGTGCCACCAGCCTGCGGGTCGCGGCTCACGCGGGTCCAGCCAGGCCTGCGCTTGCGCCAGCGCGGCGCGGCCGGCATCACGGCGGCCCGCGCCCAAGGCCATCTGCGCGTCCAGCAGCGCCAGCTTCAGTGCGATCACCGGCAGCAGCGTGCGACCGGGCGCAAAGTGGCGCTGGCGCAGGGCCAGCGCCTGGGCCGGCGCATCACACTGGTAGAGCGACTGGACCAGCATGTGCGCGGTTTCGTCAGCCAGGCGCACGCCCAGCGCGGCGTCGGCCAGCAGCGGCCGCAAGGCCAGCTCGAGCCACAGCACCTTGTCCAGCTGCACGCCCACGTGCTGATAGTTCAGCGCCGCCAGCGCCGCGCAGCAGCGAATCGGCGCGGGCAAGTGCGTGTCGGACAGACTCTGTTCAAGGCTGGCCGCACGTTCTGCCAGGCCAGGTGCGTCCAGCGCATGGAAACTGCCCGCCACCAGCAGGCCGGCTTGCAGCAGCAAGTTGTCAGCAGGGTCGGGCAGGGCTTGCACGGGGGAGTCAATCAGCAGCGCGGCGGCAGCCTCGAAGCCGCGGTAGTCGTCGTCGGCCACGCCCATGAACAGCACTTGGGCGGCACAGGCCAGGGCCAGGCCGGCGGCGTCGCCGCATTGCGCCAGCTGCGACGCGGCAGCGGCCAGTTCGGTGCGGCCCTGGGCCACGTCTTGAAAGCCCAGCGCCAGGCCCTGGCGCAGCAAAGCCCGCGCTTGGGCTAACTTGTCAATACAGTGGCTTTTCACCGGCCGGCCGGGTCTTGAAACGTTTGTGCACCCACAGGTACTGCGCTGGGCACAGGCGGATTTGCTGCTCGATGAACTGGTTCATGCGCGTGGCGTCGGCCTGGGCGTCGTCGCTGGGCCAGTCGGTCCAGGCGGGCAGGAAGCGCACGCGCCAGCCAAGGCCTGCGGGCAACATTTCTGCCACCACCGGTTGCACCACCATGTTCAGGCTGCGTGCCAAACGCGATGGTGC
>JANNEX010000133.1:0-5083 GCA_031379155.1 Rubrivivax sp. | reverse complement strand
GCACCTGGCCGCCGTGGCGCTGCGCAATCTGGCGCACCAGGGCCAGGCCCAGGCCGACGCCGCCTTCGCGTTCGGCGTGGCCAGGCAAACGGAAGAAGGGCTCGAAGATGCGTTCGCGGTGCACCTGGGGCACGCCGGGTCCGCGGTCGCACACCTTCACCGTGACCCCGCCGGCATGAGCTTGCTGGCCTTCAACGTGGGCGCTGATGTCACCGCCGCCGTAGCGCTGGGCGTTTTCCAACAAGTTGCGCACGGCGCGGCGCAGCAGGCGTTCATCGCCCTTGACCTGCACGTCTTGGCCGTCGACCGTGGCGCCCACCCTTGAAGCTTCTTCAGCCACCACGGCCAGCAGGGCCACGCTCTGTTGCAGGTCCAGTTCAGTGCTGCCGTCCAGGCGGCTGGCCAGCAGCACTTCTTCGACGAGGGCGTCCAACTCGGCAATATTGGTGTGGATTTCTTTGTTGAGTGCAGCGCGCTGTGGCGGCGCGGCCTCGTCCAGCATGCTGACCGCCATTTTCAGGCGGGCCAGGGGTGAGCGCAGTTCGTGGCTGGCGTTGGCCAGCAGGCTTTGGTGGGCGCGCAGCAGCGCTTCCACACGCGCTGCGGCGCGGTTGAAGCTGGCGCCCACGGCCGCCACTTCATCTCGTCCGTCTTCGGCCACACGCTGGTGCAAAGCACCAGCGCCAAAGGCTTCCACACCTTGTTTGAGCAATTCAAGCCGGCGTGTCAGGCGGCGCACCACAGGCCAGGCGCCCGCAGCCACGGCCAGGAACAGCACCAGCAGCAGCAAGGCAAGGCCCAGGCCGTCGGGCCAGGCACCCGGCGGGCCCGGCAGGGTCAGCCAGGGCGGCCGCAGGTCGGGTGAACGCGCCGCGTTGCCGCCACGCTGCGCGCTCGGGCGCGGCACCCACAGCGTGCGACCGTCGTCCAGGCGCACGGCGCGCAGACGTTCGGCCATCTCAGGCTGGTTGAGTTCACGGCGCAAAAAAGAGTCAGAAGCACCGATGCGTTTGCCCTTGGCGTCGTCCAGCGCCATGGGCAAGCGCAGACGCTGCGACCATTCGCGCAGCGCTGCGGTTTGCTCCGCAGGCGGCGCGTCTGCGGCAGGCAAGGTGCGCTGCAAGAGTTCGGCCCAGGCTTCGGCCCTTTCGCGCGCCGCGCCTTCGTTGCGCACACGCTGGTCTTCCAGGTGGCGCTGCACCAGCCAGCCCGAGACCAGCGCAAACAGCGCCAGGGCCACCACGACGGTGAGGTAAATGCGCAGGTACAAGGACCGCATGCCGGCTTCAGTCAGTCTCGGTGGGGATCAGACAAGGGTCAGACAGGGTTCAACCAAGAGTCACACACTTGCAGCGTTATTCGCCGCCGTCCTGCTTCTTGGCAAAGACATAACCCGCGCCGCGCACCGTCAGCACGCGCTTGGGCGCCTTGGGGTCGTCTTCAATGAGGGCGCGGATGCGCGAGATGTGCACGTCAATGCTGCGATCAAAGGCCTCCAGTGGGTGTCCCTTGAGGCTGTCCATGATCTGGTCACGCGACAGCACACGCCCCGGGCTGCTGGCCAGCACGGTGAGCAGTTCAAACTGGTGGCTGGTCAGGTCACACACCTGGCCGCCCAGGCGCGCCTGGCGTGCGCCCAGATCAACTTCCAGGCGGCCAAAGACCAGCACTTCGTCGTCGCCGCTGGCCGGCGCAGCGCGGCGCAGCAAGGCCTTGATGCGGGCCAGCAGTTCACGCGGCTCAAAGGGTTTGGGCAGGTAGTCATCAGCACCGATTTCCAGGCCCACGATGCGGTCCATGGGCTCGCCGCGCGCGGTCAACATGAGCAGCGGCAGGCGGCGCGTGCGCGCCTGGCTGCGCAATTCACGCGTGAAGTCCAGGCCGTCGCCGTCGGGCAGCATCAGGTCGAGCAGCAGCGCGTCGTAGGGCTGGTGTTTGATGCGTTCACGACCCAAGCTGAGCGAGCCTGCGGTGTCGACCTCAAAGCCGTTGTGGCGCAGGTAGCCGCTCACCATGTCGGTCAGGCGCAGGTCGTCGTCGATCAAAAGCAAACGGCTGTTCAAGCGGGGTTCCTTGACAACAAAAGGCCCCGTTGCGGTGTGCAACGGGGCGGCAGTGGACAACTGCGGCGCAACTCTAGCGCCTACTGCTTGGGCGCGCTTTGCAGCGCTTCACGCTCGCTGCGGTGGCGTTGCATCATTGAGCGCTGCTGGTTCATGCGCTCGGCCAGGTTCTTGCGCTGTTCGGGCGTGAGCACACGGCTCATGTCGAGCATGAGTTGCAGGCGGCGTTTGCTGGCCTGGTCGTGTTGGGCCAACATTTGCTGGCGCAAGGTTTCAGCGGCGCGCGCGTCGATGTTGGGCTGCGTCAGCAGCGCCTGGCTTTGTTCGTGCAGCTTGCGGCCAGCTTCGCGCTGCGCCGCCATGTCGGGCTTGGCGGCTTGCATGATCTGCTTGATCTGTGCACGTTGCTCAGGCGTGGCGTTGACCGCGTCAAGCATGCGCATCACATGGTGCGGGTTGTCCAAACCACGGTGACCGTGCATGCCGTGGCCGCCGGGGCCGCCAGCGCCACCACCGCCATCGGCACCCTCAGGAGGGGCGGCCAGCGCGGCCAGCGAGACGCTGCCGAGCAGCGCCACCATGGCGGTGGCAACAAAGAGGCGCAGCGCACTGAGGTGGCGGCCGGGGTTGGGGCTGCGGCTTGGGCTGCGGCGGTTGGGGGTCAAGGCAAGGGTCATGGGGACCTCCGGGTGAACTCGAATGACCGTGATGGTGCCCAAGCCGCGTATAGGCACTGTGCGAGCGGCGTAAAGTTCTGTGTCGTCGTCTATCGCAATGGTGGCAATGGCGCCGCCGGGGACGGCGCTGCGGCTTCGATGCGCGCCAGCCGGCGCTGCAAGGAAAAGCCCGGCGCGGCGCTGCGCAGGTCCAGCCGCAAGAGCACGCCGCTGATGCGGTCAATGACGATGGCGCCTTCGATCCGCGTCGTGGCTTCGCCGCGTGGGGCGTCGCCAAAGAGTTCAACCACCGCCACGTCAAAGCGCCGCCCGGCCACGTTTTGCGGACCCACCGCCATCACTTGGCCACGCAGCCGTGCGCGCGCTTGCGGGTCGCCCACAATGAGGATGTCACCGGCCGTGACTTGCCCCAACTCGAGTTCTGCGCGCAACAAGTAGGGCCACTGCAAAGCGCCTGGCGGGGCGGCCAGGATGTTGCCCGCACGGTCTTGGCGCCAGAGTTCGCTGGCGCCGCTGCGGTTGCCTTCCAGCGCAAATTCAAACTCGCTGCGGCGCAGGGCCGTGACCCGCAGCACCCACTCAGCCGCCGGCCGGCGCGCGTCAACCCGGTCTTCGTAGACCAGGCGTTCGCCCACCGACACGGGCAGGCCGGCCGCACGCTGGGGCGACAGGTCGGGCCCGCTGGCCGGACAGGACTTGATCCGCGCGGCCGAGTGCAGCGCTTCATAGCGGCCTTTGAGGCGCGCCAGGTCCACCGCCTCAGGCCCCGCAGGGCGCATGGCCAGGATGGCGGGCCAGAACACGGTCAGGCCCACGCCCAGGGCCAGGATGTTGTTGCCGGCGCGCTCGTCCACGGCATAGGCCATGTCGGCGGCGCGCTGCTGCACGCTGTCTTGTTCGTCTTCAATGCGCGCACAGTCCCAGGCCACAAAGTCAGCCGGGTTGGCCGGCGCGGGCTGGACGTCGGCCGAGCGGGTGGCGCAGCCGGCCAGCAGCAGGCTGGCCAGGGCGCAGGGAACAAGGTGCAGGGGACGCAGCATGGCAGTCTTTTATTGTGCGCCTTGCGCTGGCGGAAAAGCGGCGCCGCAGTGGTGGCGCGGTGCGCCGCTGGCTAACATCGCGCTCTCTATCGATTGCGGGGTACACACCATGTTCAAGCGTTGTGCAATTGCACTCACCTTACTGATTAGCCTTTGTGGCCAGACCCAGGCCCAGGACTTCAGCAAGGTTGAGATCACGACGACCAAGATCAATGACAGCACCTACATGCTGCAGGGCGCAGGTGGCAACATCGGCCTGTCGGTGGGTGCCGACGCGGTGTTTGTCATCGACGACCAGTTTGCGCCGCTGGCACCCAAGATCAAAGCGGCCATCGCCGCCATCACGAGCAAGCCGGTGCAGTTTGTGCTGAACACGCACTTTCATTCTGACCACACCGGTGGCAACGAAGCCTTTGGCTCGGGCGGCGCCTTCATCGTGGCGCACGACAACGTGCGCCGACGTTTGAGCGCCGACCAACTCATCAACTTTGCCGGCAGCAGCCAGACCCAAAGTGCGTCGCCCAAAAGCGCGCTGCCCGTGATCACGGTGGCCAGCGAGGTGCGCTTTCACATCAACGGCGACGAGCTGTTTGCCTTTCATGTGCCACGCGCCCACACCGACGGCGACCTCATCGTGCACTTCACCAAAGGCGACGTGGTGCACATGGGCGACACCTACTTCAACGGCTTTTATCCTTTCATCGACACCGGCAGCGGCGGCACGGCCGACGGCATGGTGGCGGCGGCCGACCGTGTGCTGGCCCTGTCCAGCGACAAGACCCGCATCATCCCTGGCCACGGCCCGCTGGCCAACAAGGTGGCGCTCAAGACCTACCGCGACATGCTGGCCACGGTAGCCCAGCGCATCAAGGATTTGCGCCGCGCCGGCAAAAACGATGAAGAGATTCGTGCCGCGAAACCCAGCGCCGACTTTGACGCGGCGTGGGGCGGTGGCTTCATCAACGCGGCGCAGTTTGTGCAGATGATGCTGGCAGCGGTGCCGCGCTGATCTCCGCTAGAACGACGCGAAGACACGCATGTGCACGCGCTACATCTCACCCGAAGCCGGCGACATAGAACGCCACTGGCAGGTGGGCGCCCGCAACCCGCCGCGCTGGGTGCGCGACATGTTTCCGCGCTACCTGGGGCCCTTCATTCGCGCTGCGCGCGACAGCACCGAATACCGGCGCGAACTGGTGGTCGGCCAATGGGCCTTGGTGCCCTGGTTTGCCAAGACCGCCAAACTGCCCTACCCGACCTGCAACGCACGCAGCGAAGAACTGCAAGCCAAGGCCAGCTACAA
>JANNEX010000801.1:0-8043 GCA_031379155.1 Rubrivivax sp. | reverse complement strand
ACGAAGACAGCGTCGCTCAACTGCTCGGCGCCCAGCAATTGTTTGAAGGCACCCGGTGCTTCAGTCGGCTTGCCGAAGTGGCGCGCCAGTGCGGGGTAGAGCACGTCCTGGATCAAGGTGCTCTTGCCCGAGCCGCTGACGCCGGTGATGCAGATCAGGCGTTGCAGCGGCAACTCCACCGTGATGTGACGCAGGTTGTGGTCGGCCGCGCCTTCCAGAATCAAACGCGGCGTGCCGGCTTCGACCAGCTTGCGAAAACCCAGCCCGACTTGTTTGCGCGCGCCCAGGTAGGCGCCGGTCAGCGTGTTGGCGCTGCGCGCTTCATGCGGCGTGCCGTCAAAGACGATCTGGCCACCGCGCTCACCCGGGCCTGGGCCCATGTCGATGAGGCGGTCTGCGGCCAGCATCACGGCCGGGTCATGTTCCACCACCACCAGCGTGTTGCCGGCGTCGCGCAGCCGGTGCATGGCCTGCACGATGCGGTTCATGTCGCGCGGGTGCAGGCCTATGCTGGGCTCGTCCAGCACAAACAGCGTGTTGACCAGTGAGGTGCCCAGCGCGGTGGTGAGGTTGATGCGCTGCACCTCGCCGCCGCTGAGGGTGCGGCTTTGGCGGTCCAGCGTGAGGTAGTGCAAGCCCACGTCGCACAGATACTTCAGGCGCGTGCGCACTTCGTCCAGCAGCAGCTTGAGGGCTTCGTCAAGCAGGGTCGACGGCAAGCTCAGGCCGTCAAAGAAGCGGCGCAGGCGCTGGATGCTGAGCTGCATCAGGTCATGCAAGCTCAGGCCTGGCAGTGCTTGCAGCTGCGCGCGCGACCATGTGGCGCCGACAGGAAGGTAGCGCAGTTCTGGCGTTAGCACGCCATCGGCATCAGCCTTGCTGCCCATGCGCCACAGCAGCGATTCCAGCTTCAGCCGCGCGCCGCCACAAGCGCCGCAAGGTGTGTAGCTGCGGTACTTGGACAAGAGCACGCGGATGTGCATCTTGTAGGCCTTGCTTTCCAGGTAGCCGAAGAAGCGGCGCACGCCGTACCACTGCTTGTTCCACTTGCCGGTCCAGTTGGGTGTGCCTTCAATGACCCAGTCGCGCTGCGCCGCTGTCAGCTGGCTCCAGGGTGTGTCGCGCGGAATGCCGGCTTCACCGGCGTAGCGCAGCATGTCTTCGTGGCCGTCTTTCCAGGCCGGCGTCTGCATGGGCTTGATGGCGCCGCTGCGCAGCGTCTTGCGCGGGTCGGGGATGACCAGGCCCATGTCGACACCAATCACACGCCCGAAGCCGCGGCAGGTGTCGCAAGCGCCGTAGGCGCTGTTGAAGCTGAAGAGGGCCGGCTGCGGGTCGGCGTAGCGCTGGTTGCTTTCTGGGCAATGCAGGCCGGTGGAATAGCGCCAGAGCTGGCCTTCGTCGCCGGCAAAGACGTTCAAGCGCCCACCACCACGTTTCAGCGCCAGCTCTATCGCTTCAAGCACACGCACCTGCTCTGCCGACGACAGGCGCACGCGGTCAGCCACCACGTCCAGGATCTTCTTGCTGCCTTCCACACGCTGGGCCTGCACACGCGTGAAGCCGGCGGCTGACAGCCACTGCTCTTGCTGCTGGGCCGACGTGTCAGCCGGCAATTCGGCCGGGAAGGTGAAGACCAAACGCGGGTCACCCGCAGCAGCCGCACGCGCCAGCAAGTCGGCGTAGATGGTCTGCGGCGAGTCGTGGCGCACCGGCAGCGCCGTCTCTTTGTCAAACAATTGCGCGGCGCGCGCAAACAGCAGCTTGAGGTGGTCGTTCAACTCGGTCATGGTGCCGACGGTTGAACGTGATGTGCGCACCGGGTTCGTTTGGTCGATGGCGATGGCCGGCGGCACGCCGTCGACACGGTCCACCGCCGGTCTGTCCATGCGGTCTAAAAACTGGCGCGCGTAGGCGCTGAAGGTCTCGACGTAGCGGCGCTGGCCCTCGGCATACAGCGTGTCAAAGACCAGGCTGGACTTGCCACTGCCACTGGGGCCTGTGACAACCGTCATCTCACCGGTGTGGATGTCGAGGTCCAAGTTCTTCAGGTTGTGCTGGCGCGCACCGCGAATTCGTATGACACCTGACGACATGGAAGCCTTCTGGACGCTGAAGGCGGGGCATTCTAGGGCCGTCATCAGGGCCGCCACCCAGCCTGCTCGGGGACGTGGAAAGTTGCCGCGTGGCTGACTTGGCTTTCCCCCAACCCGCAGACGCGGGGTAGGCGCTGGCAGGCCCGTCTGCAACACTGTTTCCAGCAGTAACAAGCCCCACTCAGGGGGCTGACCATGCCCCGAGGGAGACACCATGAATCGCACTTTTGTAGCCGCACTGTCGTGTCTGTCGGCCGCCGCCCTGCTCTCCTCTTGTGGAGGCAGCAGCGACACCACACAAGACTCGCAGAGCGCCAGTGCGGCTGCCACCGCCGCTGCCTCACGCAAGCGCACCTTGGCCGTGCCCGTGGGCACAGCCATCCCGGCTGACGCTTCGACCAAAGGTGTTTTTGGCCCGGTCCAAAGCTGGCCGTTGATACCGCTGCACGTGGTGCTGACACCTGACGGCCGTGTGCTCAGCTATGGCACCAAAGGCGACGGCACCCAGACCGCCTACTTCATCTACAACGTGTGGGACCCAGCCGACAACAGCCATCTCACCTTCACCAACAACACCGCCACGGACATCTTCTGCAGCAGCCAGATGCTGCTTGCCAGCGGCACCGGCGTGGTCATCAACGGCGGCGACAACTGGACCGGCACGGGCACCACCAACACCGGCAACAACAACAGCAACATCTTTGGCGTGGCCAACCGCAGTCTGGTGCGCGGCAACAACATGAACCGCGCGCGCTGGTACTCGGGCACCACCATGCTGCTTAACGGTGAGATCTACATCCAGGGCGGCAGTGGTGGCACCGACAGGCCCGAGGTGCGTGGCAACGACGGTGTCTACCGGCTGCTGAATGGTGCTGACACCAGCACGCTGGACTTCATGTACCCGCGCAACTTCATCGCCCCTGACGGCCGCTTGTTCGGCTTTGACAGCAGCGGCAAGATGTACTGGGTCAACGCCAGCGGCAACGGCAGCATCAGCATGGCCGGCCAGTTTGCGGCGGCCACCACGGGCAGCGATTCGACGGCGGCCATGTTCGCGCCGGGCCGCATCTTGCAGTCGGGTGGCAATTCCAACGGCGCCATCGTCATCGACATCAATGGCAGCACGCCCAGTGTCAGCACCACAGCATCCCTGCTGCGCCAGCGCCGCCTGGCCACGGCCACGGTGATGGCCGACGGCAAGGTCGTCGTCACCGGTGGCAGCCGCGACTGGAACGCACTCACCGACGTGAGTTATGAAGCCGAGATGTGGAACCCCGCCACCGGCCGGTGGACCGTCGGTGCCAGCATGCAGCGCGCGCGCCTGTATCACAGCGTGGGCCTGCTCTTGCCCGACGCGACCGTGCTGGTGGCCGGCGGTGGCGCACCCGGCCCGCAGAACAACACCAACGGCGAGATCTACTACCCGCCCTACCTCTTCACCGCCGCCGGCACCGAGGCCGTTCGGCCGGCCATCAACACCGCACCCACGGTGGTCGACCCCGGCCGCACGGTGCAGGTCAGCGTGGCCAGCGCCAGACCCATTTCGCGCATCACCTTGGTCGCCACCGGCTCGGTCACCCACGGCTGGAACATGGGTCAGCGTTTTGTCGAACTGCCTTTCAGCGCCCAGGGCTCGACACTGTCGGTGCAGATTCCCGGCCGCGCGTCAGACGTGCCCCCCGGCACCTGGATGATGTTTGTCTTTGACGACGCGGGCGTGCCTTCGGCCGCCAAGATGGTGCGCGTCAACGTCGCACCCACACTCGACACGGCCGTGGTGCCGGTGTTGACGTCGCCCAACAACCAGATCAGCACGCAAGGCGTGGCCGTCGACTTGGCGGTGGTGGCCAGTGACCCCAATGGCGACCCTTTGACCTTCTCGGCCAGCGGCCTGCCGCCTGGCTTGGCCATCAATACCAGCAGCGGCCGCATCACTGGCACACCCAGCACGGCCGGCAGCTACAACGTCAGTGTGGCCGTGAGTGACGGCTTCAACAACAGCGGCGCTTTCATCACCTGGGTTGTCAACGCTGGCAGCGGTGCGGTGGTCTTGACAGCGCCCGCCGCACCGGCACCGGCCGTGGCCGGCAGCGCCTCCAGTTTCAGTGCCAGTGCCGTGGGCAGCAGCGTGCAATACAGCTGGGACTTTGGCGACGGCACAACGGTCAGCGCCTGGTCCAGCAGCGGCGCGGCCAGCCATGCTTACGCCACGGCGGGGGTCTTCTATGCCACCGTCACAGCGCGTGACAGCGCCGGCAACGAACAGCGCGCCACGGTCATGCACCGCTCTTACCTGGCCACCACGGCACAGGCCGCTGTGCAGTCCGGCCCCTTGTTGCTGGAGCCGCGTGCGGGCGCTGCGACGCGCCTGTGGGTCGTGAACCCCGACAACGACACGGTGTCGGTCTTTGACACCAGCAGCAACGCCAAGCTGGCCGAAATTGCCGTGGGCGCGGCCCCGCGCACGCTGGCCTTGGCCCCTGACGGATCGGTGTGGGTCAGCAACAAGGCTGCGGCCACGCTCAGCGTCATCAGCCCCGGCACGCTGAGCGTCACACGCACGGTAACTTTGCCACGCGCGTCACAGCCCCACGGCCTGGCCATGGCCAGCGGCGGTGCCTTGGTGGTGCTGGAAGCCACGGGCCAGTTGCTCAAGATCAACACCAGCAGCTTTGCCACCAGCGCCACGCTGGCCGTGGGCAGCAACCCGCGCCATGTCTCAGTCGCGGCCGATGGCATCACAGCCTATGTGTCGCGCTTCATCACGCCCGCGCTGGCCGGTGAAAGCGGCACCACCGTGCAAAGCGGCAGCGGCGGCGGCGAAGTGGTGGTGGTCAACGGCAGCAGCATGACGGTGCAGCGCACCGTGCTGCTGGCCCACAGCGACAAGCCCGACGCAGAAAACCAGGGCCGCGGCATTCCCAACTACCTGGGCGCAGCGGCCATCTCGCCCGACGGCACGCAGGCCTATGTGCCGAGCAAACAAGACAACATCCTGCGTGGCACGCAGCGCGACGGCCTGGCACTCAACTTCCAGAGCACCGTGCGCGCCGTCAGCTCGCGCATCAACCTGGGCACGCAAACAGAAGATTTGGCCGCCCGCATCGACCACGACAACGCCAGCGTAGCCACAGCCGCCGTGTACGACCCGCTGGGCGTGTTCCTGTTCGTGGCCCTGGAAACCAGCCGCGAAGTGGCGGTGCTGGACGCGCACCGGCGCAACCAGATCATGCGCATCGACGTCGGCCGCGCGCCGCAAGGCCTGGCGGTGTCGGCCGACGGCCTGACGCTGTACGTGCACAACTTCATGGACCGCAGCGTGGGCACGTTTGACCTGCGCCCGCTGGTGCAACAAGCGCTGGCGCAAGCCACGCCAGCGGCCACCTTGAACACGGTGACGACTGAAAAGCTCAGCGCCAACGTGCTCAAAGGCAAGCAGTTTTTCTACGACGCACGCGACACACGCCTGGCGCGCGACCGCTACATGAGCTGCGCCAGTTGCCACAACGATGGTGGCGCCGACGGCCGCGTCTGGGACTTGCGTTCACAAGGCGAAGGCCTGCGCAACACCATCAGCCTGCGTGGCCGCGCCGGTGCGCAAGGCCGCCTGCACTGGAGCAATAACTTCGACGAGGTGCAAGACTTTGAAGGCCAGATCCGCACCCTGGCCGGCGGCAGCGGCTTGATGAGCGATGCGCAGTACTTCAGCGGCACCCGCAGCCAGCCGCTGGGCGACAGCAAGGCAGGTGTCTCGGCCGACCTGGATGCCTTGGCCGCCTATGTCGGGTCGCTGAGCAGCTTTGCGCCAGCGCCGGCGCGCCCCAGCGCCAGCACGCTGAGCACGGTGGGTGCCCAAGGCCGCAGCGAGTTCATCAACCTGAACTGCGCGTCCTGCCACAGCGGTGCGGCCTTCACGCGCAGCGCCAGCGACAACCCGGCCGACATCGGCACGCTCAAGGCCAGCAGCGGTCTGCGCTTGAACGGCACGCTGGCCGGCATTGACGTGCCCACGCTGCGTGACGTGTGGTCCACGGCGCCTTACTTGCACGACGGTTCGGCCGCCACGCTGGAAGCCGCCGTGCGCGCGCACAACGGCCTGGCCGTGAGCGATGCACAAGTCACGCAACTGGCGCAATACCTGCGAGAAATTGGCAGCGAAGAAGGCAGCGCACCTGCGCCCGCCACCAGTGGTGCGGGTTTGCTGGGCAGCTACTACAGCGGTGTCGCGCTGGCCGGTACGCCACTGCTGTCGCGCACCGAAGGCGTGGACTTTGACTGGGGCAGCGGCCAACCCGGCACCGGCATCCCAGCCGATAACTTCTCAGTGCGCTGGACCGGCACCGTCAGCGTGCCCAGCAGCGGCACCTACCGCTTCCGCACCGTGTCAGACGACGGTGTGCGGCTGTGGGTCGGCGGCACACAGCGCATCAACAACTGGACCGACCATGGGCCCGCCACCGACACCTCCAGCGGCTTCAAGCTCAACGCTGGCCAGCGCCTGAGCATCCAGCTCGAATACTACGAACGTGGTGGCGGTGCGGTCATTCGTCTGCAATGGCTGGTGCCAGGCAGCAGCAGCTATGTCGCGGTGCCCACGTCGCGGCTGAATTCGCAGTAGCCACCCGGCGTCGCGCTTCAGCCGCTGGTAACGCCAGCAAACGGCAGCGTGCGCTGCCGCGTGCCCGACAGCCGTGCCCAAGCGTTGGCCATGGCCGGCGCCAAGGGCGGCAGGCCAGGCTCGCCCATGCCCTTGGGCGGCTCACTGCTGGGCACGATGTGCACGTCCACGCTGGGCATGTCGCCCACGCGCGGCAGCGTGTATTGGTGGAAATTGCTTTGCTCTACCGCACCGTCTTTCAAGGTGATGGCGTGGCCGGGCATGGTGGTGGCCAGCGCCATCAGCACCGAGCCTTGCACCTGCGCTTGCACCGTGCGTGGGTTGACACACAGGTTGCAATGCACACCGGCCGTGACTTGCGTCAGCACGGGTTTTGCGTCTTTGCCTTTGCCCTGCGTGCTGACTTGCACCACATAGGCCACCACACTCTCGAAACTTTCGTGCACGGCCACGCCCCAGGCCGTGCCAGCAGGCAGGCTGCGCTTGCCGTAGCCGCTGCGCTCCACCGCCAATTGCAGCGCCGCTTTGTGGCGCGCGGCCTTGGGGCTGTCGCCCATCAGCTTGAAGCGGTAGGCCACGGGGTCTTGTTTGGTCGCTACTGCAATTTCATCGATCAGCGTTTCCATGACGTAGGCGGTGTGGGTGCTGCCCACGCTGCGCCACCACAGCACCGGCACATTGACCTTGGGGTGGTGCACGCTCAGGTTCATGGGCAGCTCATAAGGCTCGCGCATGCCTTCCGTTGTGGTGACGTCCACACCCTTTTGCACCATGAAGCCTTCAAAGGGTGTGCCGGCCACGATGCTCTGGCTGACGATGCGGTGCTCCCAGGCCAGGATGCGACCGCTGTCGTCATAGCCAATCTCGGCGCGGTGCACGGTCATGGGCCGGTAGTAGCCGGCCTTCATGTCGTCTTCGCGGCTCCACACCACTTTCACCGGCGCGCGCTGGCCACGGTCGGCCAGGCCCTTGGCCACGGCGGCCGCTTCACGCACCCATTCGCCACCCGGCGTGGCACGGCGGCCAAAGCCACCGCCAGCCATCTGCACCACGATTTGCACCTGCTCGGGCTTGAGGCCTAACACCGCAGCTGCTGCGCCCGCATCGACACCCGGCATTTGCGACGCGGCGTGGATGGTGCAGCCGTCAGCGCGCAAGTCCACGGTGCAGGCCAGCGGCTCCATCTGGGCGTGGTTGAGGTAGGGAAATTCGAATTCGGCCACCAGCTTGCGCGGCGCGCCGGCCAAGGCTGACACGTCGGCGCGCAAGTGCTCTTGCGGCGCGGGTGTGCCGGGCTTTTGCGCCAGTTGCCGGTACTGGGCGCGCAGC
>JANNEX010000750.1:0-10506 GCA_031379155.1 Rubrivivax sp. | reverse complement strand
GCGAAGACTGCGCCACCAAGTTCACGTCAGGCAGTGCCGCGATGTCTTGCAAAGCCTGGGTCAGCGTGGCCTTGGCGTCGCCCAGGTTGGCACCCAGGCCGACGAAGACAGGCTCGGCGGCCAAGGCGCGCGTCACTCAGCGGCCGGTGCAGACCCTTCGCGGCCACCCGGTTTGCGCCGACGGCGGCGACGCTTGCGCGGTGCCGAGTCACTGACTTCTGTCGTTATGTCCACGGTGGCGCCGGCCTGGGGCGGCGGCGCAGGCCGGCGCGTGCGCGCGGGCGCAGCGGCGGGTGGGCTGTTGCGCAAGTCAGCCAGCAGTGCTTCGCGTTCTTCATCGTTGCCCAGGTGGAAGTCTTCCCACCAATCGGCCAACTCGGCGCTGATCTCGCCACAGTCAGCGCGCAGGCGCAAAAAGTCATAACCGGCGCGAAAGCGCGCCTGGCCGGCCAGCGCCAGCGCCGAGCTGGCATTGCGCCGCTCAAAACGTGGCTGCATGAGCCAGATCTCGCGCATGTCGCCGGCCAGCTTGCCGCGGCCAGAGATGTCGCCGATGCGCGCTTCAAACACGGCGTCCACGGCTTGTTGCAGCGCCGGCAAGGGTGCTTCGCCGCCGGCCTTGATCGCCGTCCATCGTTCTTGCACGTCAAACCACAACATGCAAGCCAGCATGAAACTGGGCGCCACGGCGCGCCCTTCGGCGACACGTTTGTCGGTGTCTTCCAGCGCCAGCCGGACGAACTTTTCGCGCGCCGCTGCGCTGGGCCCACCGGCCAGCGCCGCGTCCAGCACCGGAAACACGCCACCGCCCTGCCCCACCAGAGCGTACTTGCGCAACTGCTCAATGCTGGCCAGCGCGTGGCCGGTTTGCATGAGCTTGACCATCTCGTCAAACAGGCGCGAGATGGGCACGTTGGCGAGCAGCGCCGACATCGCCCGCAGCGGTTTTTCAGTGCTCTTTTCCAGCGCAAAACCCAGCTTGGCTGCAAAGCGCACGACGCGGATGATGCGCACCGGGTCTTCGCGGTAACGCAGCTCGGGGTCACCAATCATGCGCAGCACACGGGCGCGCGCATCGGCCAGGCCGCCGTGGTAGTCGACCACCATCTGGTTGATGGGGTTGTAGTACATGGCGTTGATGGTGAAGTCACGCCGCGCTGCGTCTTCAATCTGCGGGCCCCAGACGTTGTCGCGCAGCACACGGCCCTCGGCATCGACGACGTGGGTCTTGTCGGCCATGCCCGCAGCACCGGCCATGCCCGCCAGTTGCGACTTGCTGGTCTTTTCGTTGCCCGCCACCTGCTCGGCCGCACTCACATCCAAATAGGCGCGAAAGGTCGAGACTTCAATCGTCTCGTGTTCGCGTCCGCGCCCAAACACCACATGCACCAGGCGAAAGCGCCGGCCGATGATGAAGGCGCGGCGAAAGTGCGACTTCACCTGCTCGGGCGTGGCGTTGGTGGCCACGTCAAAGTCCTTGGGCTTGAGGCCCACCAAGAGGTCACGCACCGCGCCGCCCACCACAAAGGCTTCGTAACCTGCCTCTTGCAGCGTCTTGACCACGCGCAGCGCGTTGGCGTCGAGCAGCGCGGGGTTGATGCCGTGCTCGGCGGCCGCTATCTCGACCCTTTTGCCCAGCGGGATGACGGGCACGGCGGGCACCACCGGAGCTTCAACTTCGGTGTCGTTGTCGCTCTTGCCCAGCAGGCGTTTGATGAATTTTTTGATCATGGAAACAGTTTCAAGATGGGCCAGCCGCGTTGCTGTGCAAGCGCTTCAAGCCCGGGCCCCGGGTTGGTGGCCACGGGGTGGCTGACGCGCTCAAGCAGCGGCAGGTCGTTGGTGGAGTCGCTGTAAAAAGTGCAGCGCTCAAAGTCGGCCAAGGTTTGGCCACGGGCGGCCAGCCATTGCTGGACACGGGTGATCTTGCCTTCACGAAAACAGGGCACACCGGCGATCAGGCCGCTGACCACGCCGTCAGGCTGACGTTCAAGTTCAGTGGCAACCAGGTGCTCGATGCCAAACAAGTCGGCGATGGGCCGCGTGATGAAGTCGACCGTGGCGGTGACCACCGCCACCAGGTCACCTTGGGCCTGGTGTTGCTGCACCAGTTGCGTCGCGGCCGGGCGCAGCATGGGGCGGATGACATCGCTGATGAAGCCCTGGCTGGCTTGTTGAAGTTGCGTTGCGTCGCGTGCGCGCCAGGCCGCAGTGGCGAAGTCGACATAGGCATGGATGTCGAGTCGGCCGGCCAGGTAGTCGTGGAAAAACTCGTCGTTGCGGCGGCGAAACTCCGTGCCATCGGCCCAGCCCAGGCCTATCACCCATTCGCCGAAGGCGTGGTCTGAATCGCCGGGCAACAGCGTGCCGTCCAGGTCAAAGAGGGTCAGCCTCATGATTGGCCCACTGTCTGGCTCGCCGTCTGGCCCACTTCGTCCACGCCCTCTTCCGACAGCATCTGGCGCAGCAGCGGCAAGGTGATGCGCCGGCCCTTGGACAAGCCGTATTCGTCCAGGCGGTCCAGCAAGCGCATCAGGTGGGCCAGGTCGCGCTCGAAGCGCGTCAGCAAATAGCCCATGACTTCGTCGGACAGAAAGATGCCACGCCGATCAGCCTCGCGGCGCAGTGCAGCGCGGGTTTCTGCGTCGGGCAGGGTCCGCAAGGCAAACACATGGCCCCAGGCCAGGCGCGTGCGCAAGTCGTCACGCACGGGCAAGTCGATGGGCGGCAAGCGGCCAGCGGCGGCCCACTGCACGCCGTGCGTGCGTGCGTCTTCAAAAAGCGCGAAGGCGGCGTGTTGCGCGTCGGCGTCGAGCATCTCGCAGCGGTCAATGATCACCAGCGACCATGCCGGCGAAAGCAGCCAGGGCTGGCGGTCCCCGGCATCAAACCAGCCCACCTGTTGGCCCGCCAACTGGCACTGCGCGGCCAACGCTTGCATCAGATGTGTTTTGCCGCAACCGCCCGGGCCCCACAGGTAGAGCGGCGCGGCGGGCAGTGGCAAGGCAAGCAAGTGGGCCAGTGCGGCGGCATTGGCACCGGGCAAGAAGTTGTCGAAGCTGGGATGCGCTTCGGGGCCTATGGCCAGCGGGATCTGTTTCATGACTTGCGCCAGGCGGCCAGATGGCGGCGCAGCGGCGCAGCGTCGGCTGCGTCGGGGCAGTGCTGCAAATACACAGCCATCAGTTCGGCCGCACGCGCGGTCGCGCCCAGTTCGGCCAGCACCAGCGCATGGTCACGCCTCTCTTCCCAGGCCGTGGGCAGCAGCACCACCAGGCGCGCCTGTACACGTTCAAGGCGCAACCAGT
This sequence comes from Rubrivivax sp., assembly GCA_031379155.1. Classification (GTDB taxonomy): domain Bacteria; phylum Pseudomonadota; class Gammaproteobacteria; order Burkholderiales; family Burkholderiaceae_C; genus Rubrivivax. Next base: position 7,198 of record JANNEX010000750.1, on the reverse strand, counting down.
CGGTGTGGCTGCGGTGGATTTCTTTGAGGTTGCGCAGCATGCGCGCCACCACGTCGCGGCCCGAGGCGGCTTGCAGGAACAGGCCCAGTGGCACGTCGTCATCGCTGCCGTGGCTTTGCCTGAAAGGTTGCAGCCGCTCTTCCAATTCTTCACGCGACAGCGAATGGCCGTTGAAAGGGTCGATCACCACTTCACCACGCGGCATTTGCACCTTCAGCAGAAAGTGGCCCGGGAATGAAATGCCCTGGGCCTTCAGGCCCACGTGGCCGGCGATTTCTGCGTAGAGCACGGCCAGTGTGATGGGGATGCCACGGCGGCTTTCCAGCACCGCCGGCAGCAGGCTGTTGCGCTGGTCGTAGTAGTTATTGACGTTGCCGGCAAAGCCCAGTTCCTGGAAGAAGTAGCGGTTGAGCAGGCGCAGGCGCTGCAGCGGCGAGGCGTCAGGTGGCAAGCGGCGCTTGAGACGATCAGCCAGCGCGTCCACCTGGGCCAGCAGACCTTGCACGTCGAGCGCGGGCTCGTCGTCTTGCGCGATGGCGGCGGCGGCTTCGAGCACCGGAAAGCTGTCATCGTCGGCTACCAGCGCGGTGAAATAGTCCAGCGCGCTGGGCGCATCGAAGTGCAGGTGTCCAGCCATTCGTGTCAGTTTAGGTCAAGGCTGCCGGGTCGCTGCATTCAAGCGCAACACTCAGCTGCGGCGCATGAACTGGTGCGGGCGCAGGCCGCACGCCAGCAGCACGGCAAAGTACAGCAGCGCCACACCCACCAGCACGGCGGCCACGGCGGCGGCGCGCTGGGACCACTGGGCTTGCAGGCCAATCCAATCGATGTGGGTCGAGGCCCAGGCCAGCACCGCGCCCAAGGCCAGGTTGGCCAGCGCAACACGCGCGGCAAATCCAGCCCAACCGGGCTGCGGCCGGTAGATGCCGCGACGCATCAGGCCCGTGAGCAGCAAGCCCGCGTTGAGCAAGGCCGCCAAGCCTATCGACAGAGCCAGGCCCGCATGGCCCAACCAGGGCACGAGTACCAGATTGAGCAACTGCGTGGCCAGCAGCACGCCCAGGGCGATCTTCACGGGCGTGCGCACGTCAAGCCGCGCATAAAAGGCAGGCGCCAGCACCTTGACGGCGACGATGCCCAGCAAGCCCACGCCGTACCCCTGCAAGGCCGTCACGGTCATGGCCACATCTTTGGCCGCGAAGGCGCCGTAGTGGTAGAGCACGCTGACCAGGCCGTTGGCAAACAGCAGCAGCGCCAGGGCACAGGGCAAGGCCAGCAGCACCACCAGGCGCAGGCCCCAATCCAGCATGCCGGAGAAATCGGCCGCGTCCTGGCGCGCTTGTGCGGCCGACAGTTGCGGCAGTAGCACGACACCCAGGGCGACGCCCAGGAGCGCGGTGGGGAACTCCATCAAACGGTCGGCATAGGTCAACCACGACACGGCACCCACGGCGACATGCGATGCGATTTGCGTGTTGATGAGCAGCGAAATCTGCGCCACCGACACGCCCAGCAAAGCCGGCGCCATCTGACGCAGTATCTGCTTCACACCCGCGTGGTGCCAGGCCTTGTTGATGGTCCCTGGCAGCAGGCCGATGCGCGGCAAGCAGCCCACACGCGCCAGCGCAGGAATCATGGCCGCCAGTTGCAGCACGCCGCCCAACATGACGCCGCCGGCCAATGCCAGGACGGGCTCTATGCCCTGGGTCTTGAGCCAAGGCGCGCCCCACCAGGCCGCGCCAATAACGCTGAGATTGAGCAGCACCGGGGTCAGCGCCGGCACCGCAAAACGCTTCCAGGTGTTGAGCACCCCCGCCGCCAGGGCCACCAGCGACATGAAGCCGATGTAGGGGAACATCCAGCGTGTCATGAGCACGGCAGTATCAAAGCGCTCAAGCCCCGAGCCCATGGCCCACACCAACACGGGCGCCGCGGCCACGCCCATCACGCAGGTGGCAAGCAGCGCCCACAGCAGCACGGTGGCCACGGCGCTGATCAGCTCATGCGTGGCAGCGTCGCCGTCGCGCGCGCGGGTGGCGGCCAACAGTGGCACAAAGGCCTGCGAAAAGGCGCCTTCGGCAAAGAGGCGGCGAAACAGGTTGGGAATGCGAAAGGCGACGTTGAAAGCGTCGGTGGCGGCGCTGGCGCCAAAGCTGGCGGCGATGAGCTGTTCACGCATCAAACCGGTGATGCGCGAGACCAGGGTCAGCAGGGAAACGGTGGTGGCGGCCTTGAGAAGATTCACGGGATGGGTGTGGCGGCCAAAGCACAGAAAGCAGTGCAAGATTATAGGCAGCCCAGCCACAGCTCTTGGCCCGCGCCAGAGTTGCGTGCTAGACTCGACAGTCTTTGTATCCACCCTTTCCTGGTTCGGCTTTTCTTCACTGCAAAGCCGAGCGGAAACAACCCACACAGCATGGCCACTTCGACCAAAGCCAAGAAGAAAACAGTCCGCCTCGCCTCAGGCCGCAAACGCGCGCGCCAAGACGTGGCACTGAATGCCGCCAACACGGCGCTTCGTTCACAGTTCCGCACCGTCGTGAAAAACGTCCAGAAGGCCGTGACGGGTGGCGACAAGGTCAAGGCGACCGACGTCTTCAAGTCGGCACAAAGCGTGATCGACTCGGTGGCCGACAAAGGCATCTTCCACAAGAACAAGGCCGCACGCCTGAAGAGCCGCTTGTCGGCCAAGGTCAAGGCGCTGGCGCTTGCTGCCTGAAGTCGCTGCTTAAGGCTGCCGCCTGAAGCCGCAGCGAAACGCTGCAAAACAAAGGCCCGCTCAGCGGGCCTTTTTTCTTGTCCGCTGCGCAATCACTGCGGCATCGCTGGCGGGGAATCAGGCAACGCACAGACCTCGGCCGTCTGCAATTTGTTGTCGCGCGCAAAGCTCATCACAAAGTCCCAGGCCATGGGTTCGATGCCGCGCAGCGCTTCGCTGACCAGCACGCACTTCACGCCGTCAATGACTTGCGGCACGCAGTAGGGTGAATAGCCGATGAAGGCGCCGATGCCACCCCCACTGCCGCCCGGCCTGAAGCTGGACATGGCGCCAGCCAGCCGCTCAGCCCAATCGCTGGGCCTGAAGGTCTGGCCTTCAAGCGTCAGGCCCTGGATATAAAACTGGCGGGGTTTGGGTTTGCTCATGACAGGCGGCATTGCAACGCGGCCCGCCAAAGGGACGCCCACGCCAAACAGCGTGGCGGGGGCCGGGCGGATTGTGCCTTGATCGTGCTGCGTTGCAGCATGCATGATGTGTGCCTGGGTTGAGGTGCTACGCAGTCTCTTCGACCCACCACCACCCACCTTTAGAATCAAGCCCCGCCGGGCCGTGACCGATGCGTCGCTGACCGGCTTTGTTTTTAGCCGAACTGCAAGCCCGCCCGCACGCAAGCTCTCAAGGAAGCCCCGCGATGAACGCCCCCGACGCTGCCCTGGCCAAACACCTCAGCGGCCCCATGCCGCACGTGATGAACACCTATGGCCGCCTGTCCATCGCGCTGTCGCACGGCCAAGGCTGCTGGCTGTGGGACACACAAGGGCGAAAGTATCTCGACGGCCTGGGCGGCATCGCGGTCAACACCCTGGGGCACAACCACCCCAAGCTGGTGCCGGCGCTGCAAGAGCAGATCGCGCGCCTCATCCACAGCAGCAACTACTACGAAGTGCCGCTGCAAGAAACGCTGGCCGCCAAGCTGTGTGAGATCTCAAACCTGAGTGCGGCCTTTTTCTGCAATTCGGGTCTGGAAGCGAATGAAGGCGCGCTGAAGATTGCGCGCAAGTTTGGCCATGACAAAGGCATCACACGGCCAGAAATCATCGTCTACGAAAAGGCCTTTCACGGCCGATCTATCGCCACGCTGTCGGCCACCGGCAACCCCAAGGTGCAAAAAGGGTTCGAGCCGCTGGTGGAAGGCTTTGTGCGTGTGCCGCTCAACGACTTGGATGCCGTTCGCGACGTGGCGCGCAGCAACCCCAACGTGGTGGCCGTGTTCCTGGAAACCATCCAGGGCGAAGGTGGCGTCAACCCTTCGCGCTGGGAATACCTGCAAGGCCTGCGCGCCTTGTGCGACGAGCAAGACTGGCTGCTCATGCTGGACGAAGTGCAATGTGGCATTGGCCGCACCGGCAAGTGGTTTGCGCACCAGTGGGCTGGTGTCGTGCCTGACGTGATGCCGCTGGCCAAGGGCCTGGGTTCGGGTGTGCCGATAGGTGCCATCGTCGTCGGCCCCAAGGCCATCAATGTGCTGGGCCCGGGCAACCACGGCACCACTTTTGGCGGCAACCCTCTGGCCATGCGCGCCGGGGTCGAGACGCTGCGCATCATGGAAGAAGACGGCCTCATGGCCAATGCGGCTGCGGTTGGCAAGGTGTTGCGCGACGCCTTGCATAGCGGCCTGGCCGGTGTGGCCGGGGTGACTGAGATTCGCGGCGCCGGCCTCATGCTGGGCATCGAGCTTGAGCGCCCTTGCGGTGTGCTGCTGGGGCGCGCCGCCGAAGCCGGCTTGATGATCAGCGTCACAGCAGACAGCGTCATACGCCTCGTGCCTTCGCTGATCCTGAGTGCCGATGAAGCACGCCAGATGGCCGCCATCTTGTGCCCGCTGATCAAGTCTTTCTTGGCAGAAAAATGAAACCGGGCCCGACGCTGATCAAACATTACTTGCAGTTCAAAGACCTGCGCGCCGAGGAGTACGCCTACCTCTTTGAGCGCACGCGCATCATCAAGACGCGCTTCAAGAACTACGAGCGCTACCAGCCGCTGGTCGACCGCACGCTGGCCATGATTTTCGAAAAGGCCAGCACGCGCACGCGTGTGAGCTTTGAGGCCGGCATGTACCAGATGGGCGGCAGCGTGGTGCACCTGACCACGGGCGACAGCCACCTGGGCCGCGCCGAACCCGCCGAAGACACGGCGCGTGTGATCAGCCGCATGTCCGACATCATCATGATCCGCACCTATGAGCAGACCATGATCGAGCGCTTCGCCGCGCATTCGCGCGTGCCCGTCATCAACGGCCTGACCAACGAATACCACCCCTGCCAGTTCCTGGCCGACATCTTCACGTTTATCGAACACCGCGGCAGCATTGAAGGCAAGGTGGTGGCCTGGGTGGGCGACGGCAACAACATGGCCAACACATGGCTGCAAGCGGCCGAAACATTGGGCTTCACGGTGCACGTCAGCACGCCCAGCGGCTATGAGATTGATTCTGCGGTGGCCGGTGTGCGCAACAACGATTGCTACAAGGTCTTCAACCACCCCATGCAAGCCTGCGAAGGCGCGCACCTGGTGACCACCGACGTATGGACCAGCATGGGCTACGAAGCGCAAAACGAAGAACGCCGCAAGGCCTTCATCGACTGGTGCGTGGACGAAGAGATGATGGCCGTGGCGCAAAGCGACGCCCTGTTCATGCACTGCCTGCCTGCGCACCGCGGTGAAGAGGTCACCGCTGAAGTCATCGACGGGCCACAAAGCGTGGTCTGGGACGAAGCCGAAAACCGCCTGCATGCACAAAAGGCGCTGATGGAATATTTGCTCTTGGGGCGCATAGGCTGACCATGGAATACCGCAATTTGGGCGCCAGTGGACTGAAGGTTTCGCCGCTGTGGCTGGGCACCATGATGTTTGGCGACCAGACGGCGCAGCCCGAGGCGGCCAACATCCTGGACGCCGCGCGTGAAGCCGGCATCAACGCGCTCGACACTGCCGATGTTTATGCCCTGGGCGAGTCTGAACGCATGTTGGGTCGCCTGATCAAGGCTGACCGTTCACGCTGGGTGCTGGCCACCAAGGTCGCCAACCCCATGGGTGACGGCCCCAACGAACGTGGCACTTCTCGGCGCTGGATGACGCAGGCCGTCGAAGATAGCCTGCGCCGCCTGGACACCGAGTGGATTGACCTCTACTACCTGCACCGCGACGACCTGCACACGCCGATGGAAGAAACGGTGGCCAGCATGGGGCGCCTGATCGACCAGGGCAAAGTGTTGCACTGGGGTCTGTCCAACTTTCGCGGGTGGCGCCTGGCGCGCATGGTGGAATTGGCGCGCCAGATGGGCGTGCCCCAGCCCATCGCCTTGCAGCCGCCCTACAACGCCGTGACACGCGGCATTGAAGTTGAACTGCTGCCCGCCTGCGCCCACTATGGCCTGGGCGCCGTGACCTACAGCCCGCTGGCGCGTGGTGTGCTCAGCGGCAAATACACACCCGGCGCGGCAGCCCCGCAAGACAGCCGCGCAGCGCGCGCCGACAAGCGCCTGATGCAAACCGAATGGCGCAGCGAATCCATCAGCCTGGCGCAGTCCTTCGCCGAACACGCTGCCGTGCGCGGCGTCAGCGCTTCGCAGTTGGCGGTGGCCTGGGTGCTGAACAACCGCCTCGTCAACGGCGTCATCGGCGGGCCGCGCACCTTGGTGCAGTGGCAGGACTACATCGCCGCGCTGTCGGTGCGCCTGAGTGCCGAAGATGAAAGCTGGGTCGATAGCCGTGTGGCTGCGGGTCACGCGTCCACGCCCGGCTACACCGACCCGATCTACCCGGTCACCGGGCGGGTGGTCAGCTAACCTCAAAAGTCAGTAGGTGGCGCGGCCGCCGGTCAGGTCAAACACCGCGCCGGTGCTGAAAGAACACTCTTCGCTGGACAACCAAGCCACCATGGCCGCCACTTCTTTGACGTCCACGAAACGGCCCATGGGTATCTTGCCCAGCATGTAGTCGATGTGGGTCTGCGTCATCTGCTCAAACATCGCGGTTTTGGCCACGGCGGGGGTGATGGCGTTGACCAGCACGCCCTTGGTCGCCACCTCTTTGGCGAGGCTCTTGGTCAGCGCAATCAGGCCGGCTTTGCTGGCGCTGTAGTGGCTGGCGTTGGGGTTGCCTTCTTTGCCCGCCACCGACGCAATGTTGACGATGCGGCCGTAGCCCGTCTTCAGCATCTGCTGCACCACGTGGCGGCAGGTCAGGTAGGGCGCCACCAGGTTGACTTCGATGACACGGCGCCACACGGCAGGGTCTAACTCCCAAGTGGTGGCGTTGCCACCGGTGATGCCGGCGTTGTTGACCAGGATGTCAATGCGCCCTTCGCGCGCCAGGGCCAGCGCGGTGGCGGCGGCCACGGCGGGGTCGTCGGTGAGTTCCACCACTTGGCCACTCACCGCGCCCACCGCCCCCAGTGGCGACAAAGCGGCGATGGCC
>JANNEX010000734.1:0-21239 GCA_031379155.1 Rubrivivax sp. | reverse complement strand
ACTTTTCACGACGGTGAAAAGCTCGACGCTGCCGCCGTCAAGTTCAACATCGAACGCCACAAGACTCTGCCAGGCAGCAACCGGCGCGGTGAACTGGCACCCGTGGCCAGCGTGGATGTCGTGGACGCGCTCACTGTGCGCCTGAACCTGAGCGCGCCTTTCACGCCGCTGCTGGCTATATTGAGCGACCGCGCCGGCATGATGCTGAGCCCCAAAGCCGCGCAGGCAGCCGGCGAAAAATTTGGCCAGAACCCCGTGTGCAGCGGGCCCTTCAAGTTTGCCCAGCGCGTGGCGCAAGACCGCATCGTGCTGGAGCGCTATGACGGCCACTGGAACGCGGCCAACATTCACTTCGCCAAGATCAGCTACACGCCAATCCCCGACGCCACCGTGCGCCTGGCCAACTTGAAAGCCGGGCAACTCGACTTCATCGAACGTGTGGCTTCGTCAGACATTGAAAAACTCAAGACCGACAAAAAACTGAAGACAGCCAGCATCACAGAAATTGGCTATCAAGGCATCACCATCAACGTCGGCAAAAGCGACAAGGCGCAGGCCAACCCACTGGGCCGCGACCCGCGTGTGCGTGAAGCGTTCGAATTGGCGATTGACCGCCAGGGCCTTGCGCAAGTGGTGATGGACAACGAAGCCCTGGTCGGCAACCAATGGGTGGCGCCAAGCAACAGCTTCTATGCCAAGAACCTGCCCGTGCCCAAGCGCGATGTGGCCAGGGCGCGCGCGCTGCTCAAGGAAGCCGGTGTGCCCAACCCCAGCTTCACGCTGCTCACACCCACCACCTCCGACGCGCAGCGCCTGGCGCTGGTGATCCAAGCCATGACGCGCGACGCGGGCTTCGATGTGAAGATCCTGTCAGCAGAATTTGCGACCACGCTGAACATGGCCGACAAGGGCGACTTTGAGGCCTATGCCCTGGCCTGGAGCGGCAGGCCCGACCCCGACGGCAACCTGTTCAGCTTTCATGCCTGCAAACAGCCGCTGAACTACGCCGGATATTGCAACGCCGAGACCGACGCACTCATCAACCAAAGCCGCAGTGAACGCGACCCTGCCCTGCGCAAAAAGCTGTTTGAGCAGATTGCCGCGCGCGTCTTGAAAGAGCGGCCTGTGGTCTATCTCTACCACCGCAATTGGCTATGGGCCTTCAACGCCAAACTGACTGGCGTGCAGCGTGTGCCTGACGGCTTGCTGCGTGTGGCTGGCTTGAAGCTGGCGCCCTGAATTGAGTCCACAAGCGTGGGCGCCAGCCAGATGCGTGCGCCTTTAGGCCAGGCCCTTGTTCGGGTTGATAAGGTACTTGCCGCCTGTGTTGCGCGGCCCGTACAGCGTTATCTTGTCCAGCTGCAAAGCCTCGGTCAAAGACAACTCACCCGCGTAGTGGCTCTTGAAGGTGGTCTTGAGTTCAGCCGCCACACGCGCCTTGAGCAACTGCGCTGCCGCCGGCCCAATCTTTTGCAGGAAAGGGAACAGCAGCCAACCGCCCATGCCCCAGGTCATGCCGAAGTTGCGCACAAATTCTGTCGGCCCGGTGTCCAGGCCGCCGTAGAGGTAAACCTGCTTGTGCGTGGTACTGCCATAACGGCTGTATTCAGTGGCAGTGCGGTTCAGCGCGGCTTCCATGCAGCCCAGAATCTGGCCCGCCAGGCGGCCGCCGCCAGTGGCGTCAAAAGCCAGCGTGGCGCCGGTGGCTACCAGTGCGTCTGTCAGCTCGGTTATGAAGTTAGGCGACTCTGTGCTGACGACAAACTTGGCACCCATGTCGCGCAGCACCTGCGCCGCGCCGGCGTGGCGCACGATGTTGACCAGGGCCACGCCGTCTTGTTTGCAAATGCGGTTAAGCATCTGCCCCAGGTTGGACGCTGCTGCCGTGTGCACCAACGCCTTGTGGCCTTCGCGCTTCATGGTCTCGACCATGCCGAGTGCGGTGAGTGGGTTGACGAAGCACGAAGCGCCGTCGGCCGCGCTAGCGTCGTCGGGCAGCAGCAAACACTGCTCGGCCGCCATGCAGCGAAACTGCGTGTACATGGCGCCGCCCAGGATGGCCACGCGCTTGCCCAGCAAGGCCTGCGCGGCGGGCGAGGCACCTGCGGCCACCACCGTGCCCGCGCCTTCGTTGCCCACGGGCATGGACTGATCCAGCCGCGCGGCCATGGCCTTCATGGCGCCGACGGCGATGGGTGCCATGACCAGCGGCTGCGCGGCCGTGCCGCTGGCCACTGCCTTGCTCATGTCAGCCGGGCCGAAGAGCAATCCCAAGTCAGAAGGGTTGATCGGCGCGGCTTCTACACGAACCAGCACTTCATGCGCAGCGGGTGTCGGGGTTTCGATGCTGGCCAGCGAGAGCTGCAATTCGCCGCTGCTCTTGACCGTGGTGCGCAGTTGAAGGCCTGTCATGGTGTGTTTCCTGGGATGTCGGCGCGGAAGTGTAGGCGCGCTGCGCGCTTGGTGTGTAGGCGCGCTGCGCGCTTGGTGTGCCGGCGCGCGGCGCACTTTGCGATTCTTTCAAGCTGAGCACAGCCATGTTGCAGTACCTGCTCAAACGCCTGCTGGCCGTCGTGCCCACCTTGGTCTTCGTGTCTATGCTGGTCTTTGGCTTGCAGCAACTGCTGCCCGGCGACCCGGCCAAGGTGCTGGCCGGTGAAGAGCAAGACCCCACGGTGGTGGCCTATCTGCGCGAAAAACTGCACCTGGACGAACCGCTTCCGCTGCGCTACGCCTACTGGGTGGGCGGTGTGCTCAAGGGCGACCTGGGTGAGTCGATTCGCACGCAGCAGCCAGTGCTGGAGCTGCTGCTGCAAAAACTGCCGGTCACCGTGGAGCTGGCGCTGCTGGCCTTCACCATCGCTGTGTTGATTGGCGTGCCGGCCGGCATCGTGGCCGCCGTGGGCCGTGGTCGCTGGCCCGATGCGCTGGCCAATGGCTTTGCGCTGTGGGGCATTTCCACGCCCAATTTCTGGCTTGGCATCTTGTTCATTCTGCTGTTTTCGGTGCAGCTGGGCTGGCTGCCGGCGTCGGGCTATGTCAGCCCTTTTGAAGACCTGGGCGCCAACCTGGCGGCCATGGTGATGCCGGCTTTTGTGCTGGGCAACGCCATTGCCGCCGTGCTGATGCGCCACACACGCAGCGCCATGCTGCAAGTGCTGTCGTCTGACTACGTGCGCACCGCCCGCAGCAAAGGCCTGAGCGAATCGACGGTGGTCCTCAAACATGCCTTTCGAAATGCACTGACACCCGTCATTACCCTGGGCGCGCTGGAGCTGGGCACGCTGCTGTCAGGCGCCGTGCTGACCGAACAGGTCTTCACCATTCCCGGCTTTGGCAAGCTGGTGGTGGATGCCGTCTTCAACCGCGACTACGCCGTGGTGCAAGGCGTGGTGCTGGTGACGGCCACGGCCTACATCATGCTCAGCCTGCTGGCTGACTTGGCCTACTTTGTGGCTAACCCGAAGTTGAGGGCATGAAGGCCGTGTCTGCACGGCCTGCACTGACTTCCATGCCCGCTGGCCCCTGGCGGCGCGCTGGTCGCCGCCTGCGCCAACGCCGCAGTGCCATGGTCGGCGCGGCCATCGTGCTGGGCTTCGTGCTGCTGGCCCTTTTCGCCACTTGGCTGGCGCCACAAGACCCCATCGCCACCAGCTGGAGCGCCATCCGCCAGGCACCGTCAGTCGAACACTGGTTTGGCACCGACGAGATTGGGCGCGATGTCTTCAGCCGCGTCATCTGGGGCACGCAAGCCTCGCTGTTGGCGGGCCTGGTGTCGGTCAGCATTTCACTCGCGCTGGGCGTGCCGCTGGGCCTGTTGGCGGGCTTCATGGGCGGCTTTGTCGACGGCTTCATCTCGCGCCTGACCGACGCTTTCCTGGCCTGCCCCTTTCTCATCCTGGCCATCGCCATGGCGGCATTCCTGGGCCCCAGCCTGAGCAACGCCATGGTCGCCATCGGCATCTCGGCCACGCCCATTTTTGTGCGGCTGACACGCGCGCAAGTCATGAACGTGAAGGTCGAGGACTACATCGAAGCCGCGCGCGCCCTGGGTGCTTCACCGCTGCGCATCGTGCTGCGCCACATCGCTCCCAACGCCATGGCGCCGCTGGTCGTGCAGGCCACGCTGGCCATCGCGTCAGCCGTCATCGCCGAGGCCAGCCTGTCATTCTTGGGCCTGGGCCAGCAGCCACCCGCGCCCAGCTGGGGCAGCATGCTCAATACGGCCAAGAACTATGTCGACCACGCGCCTTGGATGGCGGTGTGGCCGGGTGCCGCCATCTTCATGCTGGTGCTGGCCTTCAACCTGCTGGGCGACGGGCTGCGTGACGCGCTGGACCCGCGCCAGGTGTGAAGTGGCCACGGCGCCCTTGCTGACCCTGGGCAAGTGCCAACAAGCGCCAACAAGCGCCAACAAGCTCCACACATGGTGGGATGGACCGCAGCCCACACTGCGGCTTCAATAGGCGACGAGACTGACCTGCGAGACCCGACATGCCCGACATCACCCTCATTTCCCCAGAACAGTTCAAAGGCAATGGAGAGATCGGCGCCTTTCCCATCGCAGACTTCGAGTTGTGCTTTCTGGCCCAAGGCGATTCATGGTTCTCCATTGGCTCGATTCCGCCCTGGCTAACGAGCAACCTGTTTGACAAGATGGACCTGAACAAACCGGCCCTGGCGGTGAACTGCGCTTCACCTGGTGCTGAGCTGGCGCTGATGACTAACACGACACGCAGCCGCGTATTCTTGAACCTGCTAAGCGGCAATGTGGCCCCACGCTGGACCGCCTTGCTTCTGTCCGGGCTGGGCAATGACGCCATTTCTGCCGCCCAGTCGGGCCCGAAGAACACACCTGACAAACGCCTGCTGGCGAAGAAGTCTGAATGGGGCGCCGGGAATTCGCCCAGCCGCTACCTCAGCGACGCCGGCTGGGTGACCTTCATCAGCCACGCCAGGGCGGTTTTCCAGACCTTGCTGAACGAGCGCGACCGCAAGGCCGTGAACCGGGGTCTGCCTATCGTGCTGCACACCTATGACCTGACGACACCCAGAAATGCCGGCGCTGGCTTGGGTTTTGGGCCCTGGCTGTTCAAGGCCATGAATGCTTTTGAGATTCCGCAGGAGGACTGGGTGGCCGTCAGCACCGCTTTGCTGCAGCGTGTGCGCGCGCTGATTCTGGATCTGGCTGCACCGCACAGCGAGGTGCATGTGGTCGACACCCAAGGCATCCTGACCGCCGCCGCCACGAAGGACACGGGGCCCACGCCGCACTGGCAAAACGAGATCCACCCCACGCGCACCGGCTACCGGCTGCTGGGCGATGTGTGGGAGAAAACACTCAACGCGCTGTTCTAGGCAACGGCGGCACCAGCCGCTCGATGCCCCGGTGCGCAATGCGCCGTGAACCCACGACGCTTACCTGCAAGCGCCGGCAATCCGCTAAAGCCTTCACGCTTGGCGGGCCATCGCCCACCTGGGTGCTTTGCGCCCAAGTGCCGTCATGCGAAAGTCGGGTTCGCCACACTACCCGCCTTGCATGAACGCCCCTGACCAGCCCTTGCTGATCGCCCTGGTCGCGGTGCAGTTTTTTGTGCACGCGCTGGGTTGGACCATGGCCACCCGTTTGTTCAAGGGCTGGCGCGCCGCTGAAGGCCAGTTTGCAGGCTCCTGGTTTGCGCTGGCGCTCGGCCTGAGTCTGTATGTGCCGCCTTGGCCTTCGGGCCATGTGCTGCGCAACCTGGGCGACTTGCTCGTCGTGGCCGCCGCCGCTTTGCAACTGCGTGGCCTGGCGCTGTACTGGGGCCAAAAACCGGCTGACCGCGCCTGTGCCGTGCTGTTGGTGCTAACGCTAGGAGTGATTGCACTGAGCCTGAGCCAGCCGCACGGCCACGGCTGGCGTGTCGCCGCTGTCTGTGTCGGCGCGGCGTTGCTGTTGCTGGCCACAGTGCGCCTGATCTGGCAACACGGCCGCGCCGCCATGCCCACGTTTTCGCTGGCGCTGGCACTGGCCTACAGCCTGTTGGCCCTGGCCCTATTGGCGCGCGCTGTGCAAGCCCTGGCCAGCGACGGCTTGAGCAAGGTCTCCATCGACGCACCTGGCCGCGCCAACGTGGCGCTGGTGATGGCCGTCATGTTTGTGGGCGGCTGCATGAATCTGGCGCAAATACGCCTGGTGCTGGGCCGTGTCTTGCAGCGCCTAACTGCGCAGGCGCGCACCGACGCGCTGACCGGCACCGCCAACCGGCGCGGCCTGCTGTACAGCCTGGAAGACATCCACGCCCGCGCGCGCCGCGGTGGCCACGCCTATGCAGTGTTGATGGTCGACATCGACCACTTCAAGGCCATCAACGACCTGCATGGCCACGCTGCTGGCGACCGTGTCTTGCAGCGTGTGGCGCAGGGCCTGCGTGAAGGCCTGCGCCACGGCGACGTGGTGGCGCGCTGGGGCGGCGAAGAATTTTGTGTGCTGCTGCCGCGCATCGCTGCGGCCGACGCGCAAGTGCTGGCGCAGCGCATGGCGGCGCAGATTGCCCACGGTGGCGAGCCGCGTGTCACGGTGAGCATTGGCGTGGCGCAAATGCAGGCAGGCGACGAGCAGGCCGAACCCGTGGTGCACCGCGCTGACGCGGCGCTGTACCGCGCCAAAGACCTGGGGCGAAATCGCGTGGAAGTCTGCTTGCAGGCGGCGCCGGCCTGATACGGATTGGCCAGGAAGCCGACATACGACTCGTCGGCCCCGCCAGCCACAGAGTCGGCCCAGGATTTGCGTCAAGATGCGGGAGGTCAAATTTCCGCTGCCCGTGAAAGCGACTTGCTGCTGGCCCTGGGCGACGACAATCTTTGCGCGCGCCGATGCAGCGGTGCAGCGGTGCAGCGATGCAACCGAGAGCTTGTCGAATCGGCGTGGCTTGCGCCGTCGTGCCTTCATCAACAAAGCGGAGAACCTCATGAAAACCTGCCTGACCGCAACGGCGCTGCTGCTGACGGCAGTGGCTGCCAGCGCCGCACCCACCGCCTACGCGATCGACCCGACCCACACCTTCCCCAGCTTCGAAGCCGACCACATGGGCATCTCAGTCTGGCGCGGCAAGCTCAACAAGAGCAGCGGCAAGCTGCTCTACGACAAGAGCGCTGGCACCGGTACTGTCGAGATCGTGACCGAGCTGGCCAGCATCGACTTCGGCATGGACGCGCTGGCCACCTGGGCGCGCGGCAAGGACTTCTTCGACGTGAAGCAATACCCGCGTGCGGTCTTCAAAGGCAGCCTGCAGTCGCCGGTGGGTGGCGTGCCGACGCAACTGGTGGGCGAGCTGACGCTGCACGGCGTGACGCGCCCGTTGACGCTGGCGGTCAACTCGCTCAAGTGCATCCCGCACCCCATGCTCAAGCGCGACTACTGCGGCGCCGACGCCAGCGGCAGCTTCAACCGCGACGACTTCGGCCTGGGCGCGGGCAAGGAATATGGCTTCAAAATGAACGTCGATTTGCGCATTCAGGTTGAAGCCATTGCGCAGCTCTGAAGCAGGGGGCAGCGCCGTGTGGCTCCGAACCAGCGGTTGGCGGCATTGGCCAACAGGCGGCTTGGTTCTGGCGCCCCCGGTGGCCCAGCCGCAGGCCGGGGGCAACGGCCAAAGGTCAGCCTGGGGTCAACGCCGTGCACTCACCCATACGACCCTTATGGAGAGATCTCCATAAAGCAGAGAGTCTTTTGCCGGGCGGACGCGGCGCGCAGTCGATGGCCAACGAGACGGTGCCGCCCCGCGTTCGGTAGGCAAAAGATCCCGTTGGACTGAACCGCCGCCACGGAGGTGACGCGCGGGGCTATGGACTGCGACTCTGTGGCACTCGGTCCCCGGCCCTATGGGGAGGGTAAGCTTCAACTTACATCGTGAAATGTTGGTCGCCGCAGGACTCGCTTGAGGTGCTGGGGAAAACAATCCGACCAAGGGGGCCGCGCCATCTTCAGATCCTCCGTGCGCCCATGCACCTTCGCGTGTGCGCCGCATCCGCAAGCGTGAATCATGCGCTCGTTCACCTCGGCCCGGAAGCCACTCGCGTCTTCTGGCCGAGCACCGGCAACTTGACCACGCAACACCATCGTATCGATCATGGAGCACGCAGCGGGGCAGTCGTCAGTTTCGAGGTCGGACACTGCTGCAGCGATGAAGTGGTACTCAGAGCCTCAGGGTACCGCGCTCGCAGCTCACCGAGCGCCACCACCGCGTCAGCGGTTTAGTTCAACGGCCAGGAGCGGGTACTGGCCAAGGCCAGCTATGCCGATCGCCACCGCGAAGGTAGTTGCGCGGACATGCTGCACCGAAGGCTGGCAGCCACACCGCTGGTTGGGAGGGTCAGACTGCACACGGCTCCCGGCAAAAAATGGCATCCAGTTTTACTTGTTTTGCGCGCCGCAGATCGGACCCGCAAGTCAGCGGGGCAGGATGCGCGACGCCAGTGCTTGCGGCACGTAGTCGGGCAAGAAGCGGCAGTCGGCCGGCTGCGCTGCACGCAGCTGCCGGCAACGTTCGGCGATGCCATTCGGGGTCGGCTTTTGGCCCCTTTCAACCCAGTTCAGCAGCGCTTCGAACAGCGGCGGGTAGTGGGCGTCGCCCCAGTAGCTGTGCTCGCTGGAATCGACATAGGTCTGCACCAAGCGCTCGCCGTTACCGCTTGCCTTCATGCGCTCGCGAAGCGTGTTCTGGCCCTCGACGAACGCGGTTGCATCGCCCACGCCGTTGACGCTGAGCACGGGAATGGTCAAACGCCCACCGTGGCCCGCATCGGCGGCAAAACTAGCCACAGCCTTGGCGTCGGCCTTGAAGCGGGGTATGGCCGCGTTCAGCGCGGCGTCGTCGGCTGATCCGCTGTAGCGCACACCCTCGTTGCCCAAGGGGCTGGCACCACCGTTCTTGCTGACAACATCGCGCAGCGTGAACGTGCCCCAGTTCAGTTGTCCGATGACAGCGCCAGCCGGGATCTTCAACACGTCCACGAGGGTCTTGAGCTTTTGCATCTGCGCCGGCGTGCGCTGCGCCGCGGGCTTGCCCACGCCCAGACATTCATCGACGCGCTTGGCCAACTCGTCGAGCTGCAGTGTGCTGTCGGCTGGCAAGCCGATGGCCAACGGGTACTGTGGCTCGTCAGGGCGAGGGTGGTTGTTGCACAGGTGCTGGTAGAGGGCACGCACGTCTAACTTGTAGTTGTAGGCGTCTGTGCCGGCGACCGCACCGCTGGTGAGCAAGACACCTTCCCAGGACTTGGGGAACAACTCGGCGGCGCGGGTGGCCACCATCGCCCCCCAGGACTGGCCGTGCAGCAAGGTGCGGCGTGGCTTGGCCACATAGTCGACGAAGATGCGGCGCACGCGCTCGATGTCTTCAGCTGCCGTGGTGACGGCAAAGCCGCCCTGACGCAACACCGACCCCGCCCAGGCATGACCTTCGCGCACGGTGATGGCCCACCGCTTGATGTCCTCGTCAGCGCGCGAAGCCTTTGGCGAGCCCATCACGGGCCCGCCATGGGCGTGCACCACCAGCACGCCGCTCCATTGGGCGGGCATCACGATCAAATAGTGCGACGAGGCCGAGTCCTGGCCGCGCAGGCAGCGCGCACCCTCGGGCACGCCCAGCGGACAGGCCTGGGCTTGCGGCGGGGCCTCGGGTAACCCTGCGGGTGGGCTGGCGCAGCCGGCCAGCAGCACAGACGCGCCGGTCAAGGCCAGGCCGGCAAGCCATCGGGGACTTGGGTTCATGGTGGGTTGCGGGGTGGATGTGGGTGCGGGTGTGGCTTCAGGACGACCAGGGCCAGGGCTCACGCCTGCCGCGAGTCAGGGCCTGCGCATCACTGGCCAGGTCTGCCCAGTGCCCCGGCCGGTGGTGGCCGTATCACGCGGCGCAGTTGGCCATCGTCGATGGCCAGCAGGCGGTTGGCGGCAAAACTGTTCTGCGAATCGGGTTCCAGCGCGGCGCTGACCAGCGCGGCCAGCGGCTGGTCCAAGCTCACGTAATGGCTGCCGGATGCGGGCAGAAACTGGCGCGCTTGGGTTTGCACCCGCAGCACGCGGATGTTGTCCTGGTCGTCGGCGATGGCGCCGCGGGCGTCCTGGCGCTGGCCGGCGGCTTCGGCTTCGACGACATAGTCTTCAACATCCCACAAGGGCTGGGGCCTGGTGGTGCCCAGGGTCTCAACCGCGATGCCCAAGGCCCGCAGGCGCTGCACCGCGGCCGTCTGGTTGGCGCCGATCAGGTAGCCGCAGGGGCGGGGGCGTGCCCGCTCCAGTTCCAGCTGGTGTGAAGAGCGCCAGAGCACGTCCACTTCGCGTAGTTCGCCCGTTTTGGCGTCTAAAAAATCCAGGCTGCGGCGTTGCGCCGTTTGGCGCACCACCACCGCCAGATTGCCGCTGCAGGCCTGGCTGGCTGCGGCCAGGCCGGCGTCGCGCTGCATGGCGACCAAGGCCGGGCCGTCCTGCGCTGCGGCCTCGATCACGGCCAGCGCAGCCAGCACGTGCGACTGCACACGCCGCGCGTAGTGTGCCCGGCCCAGGCCCACGCCGCGGGTTTCCAGCAACAGGCTGACGGCGTTGCGCAGGCCGCCCACGTTGCGGCCGGTGTCGGCATTGACACCGCCCATGGCCACGGCCAAGTCCTTGGCGTCGTTGGAGGTGGTGTGGTAATCGGCCACGCGGTGGCCTGCGGCTTCGAGTGCGCTGCGCGCAGCGGCCAGGTAGCGGCCCTGCGCGGCCTGCACCGCAGGGCTCAGGTTGCCGACGGTGGCGGCCTGCAGCAGGGCATCGGCGCGCATCAGCGCGCCGAACTTGGTTACCCAGCGCCCGGCAACGGTGAACTCGTGCAGGTCCAGCATCACCTGCGGCGCATAACGCCGCACCGCAGCGGTGATGGCTTGCATCTCGGGCGTACGCACCAGCAGGTGGTCGCGGTTGACGTCGATGCCGCTGGTCGACTCACGCGCAAAGCGCTCGGCGGCGTCGGGGTTGGCGCGCGGCATGATAACCACGTTGACGCGCTCCAGCAGCGCGCTTTGCTCGGTGGCCAGGCGCTGCGCCAGCACCAGCGTGGCCTCACCACCCGCCGGTTCGTCGCCATGCTGCTGCGCCAACAGTAGCACCGTGG
Source organism: Rubrivivax sp. (assembly GCA_031379155.1). GTDB lineage: Bacteria > Pseudomonadota > Gammaproteobacteria > Burkholderiales > Burkholderiaceae_C > Rubrivivax. Next base: position 10,107 of record JANNEX010000734.1, on the reverse strand, counting down.
GCAGGCTGGCGTCGAAGCCCCGTGACCCCGTCAACACAGCCGCGGCCATCGCCCGCCCTTGCTGCGAATGGCCCAGGGTTTCGATCATCACACGCCCCGAGCGCCGGGCCAGCGCGTCGAGAAACCCGAACACCTCGGCATGGCTGGTGAAGTCTTGCCGGCCCGGGGCAAAGGCCGGCGTGCTGAAAGGCGTTGCCGGACCCGGGAACTGGCGCGCGATGGCCTCGGGCTCGACCACTGCCCGGGCCGGGTCGAACTGCGCTTGCGCCAAGCCGGCCAGCACCATCTGGGCAGCACCGAGTGCCATGAGAATGCTGCTGCGAAGCGCCATCCGGTGTCTGGTGCGTCTTGTGTCGCAATCAATCATGAACGGTCCCTGCTATTTGCCAGCCCCGGCGGGGCCTGCCACTGCTGGCCTTGGCCCGGCCAGATCAATCGCGCGACGGCTCAGAAGTTGTGCCGCACGCCAGCCCCAATGGCGCGCACACGAACGTTGCTGCGGCTGGAGTCGATGCCGTCGTTGTCGATGAAGGCCTGCAGATCGGTGCGCTTGGACAGGAAGTACTGGTAGCTCAGCTGTTGGCGCTTGCGGTCTCCCGTCAGCGCCGTCTGCACGTCGCGCTGCATCAGGTTGAACACCACTTTGTGCTGGCCCTGGGTGTAGCTGGTGCCCAAGATCGCGTACTGCACATCGCGTCGACGCGTAGCCGTGTTCTTGTAGCGGTCGACGCCGCCCAGCAGGTAGACCTCCAGGCTTTCCAAGACTTCGTAGTTGACACCCGCTTGCCACTTGTCTTCAAACTCGTTGGCGGCCAAACCGCCGCGCCTGCTGTCTTTGGCATAGCCCAGCGCCGCTTTCAGTTTTCCCGTTTGGTAGTTCAGGCCCAGGTCCAGGGAGCTTGCGGCGTCCTCGGGCTCGGCGACGGTACCTGCACCCCGCCAGTAAACACGGGCACGCAGGTTCGCACCCGCCCAGGTGGGGCTGGCATAGCCGATGCTGTTGGACGTGCGGTTGCGCGCGTTTTGCATCGACGTGCTGGTGGCAGTGGCGCCAGCGTCGTTGGGCGCAAAACTGGTCAGAGTGATGATCTGCGAATACAGCGGTGAACCGGTTGGGTTGGCTGAGTCCAACCGGCCCAGCGCCAGCGTGCCCCATGCGCCGCCCAGGGCCACATAGCTGTTGCGATAGGCCGGGTTGGTCAGGTCACCGGTGTCGGCGCTGAGCCCCATTTCCAGCCCAAACGACGCGTTCAGCCCGCCTCCCAGGTCCTCTATACCGCGAAAGCCCAGGCGCGATGCGTTGTCTCGCAGCTCGCGCAGTTTGGTGGTGCTGCCGGTTTCAATCTGGTTGGTGCTCAGCGCCAGCCGGCCATAGATGGTGACGGTCTGCGCAGTGCAAGCTGCGCTGGCCAGGGCCAGACAGGTGAAAGTGGTCAGGGCAAGGGGTGAGTGCAGGCGCATGGTGGTTTTGCTTGGGTTGGGATTGGGGAAGGTCTGCGGTAAGCCTAGAAACATCGTTAGCGCGAGCAGGGGTTGGGCCATTCGGCACGCTTCCCTAACACGCTCGCGCAGCCGGCTTGTGCTCGTCGCTGGCTCCGGGCGGAATGGGCGGGTGCTCGCGCAGCGACTGCTCAAAAGCCATCACCATGCGGCGCATCGGGCCGCGCACCCAGCCGTCGTCCATGGCGGCGTCGGTCTCTTCTTTGGGGTCGCGTTTGATGTTGAAGAGCCACGGTGTTTCCAGGTGGCGCGGGCCCGTATTGGGTTCGTTCTCAAAGATGAAGTGCAGCTTCCAGTGCCGCCACTTGGCGGCCCGCATTTCGCTCTTGATGTAGAACACAAATCCTTCGCGGGCCGAGTGCGACGCGCTTCCCGTCCACCAACCCAACTGGTTGACGCCGTCGATGGGCCTGTCGTCCGGCAGCGTGCCGCCACCCGCCGCGATCAGCGTGGTGTAAAGGTCGGTGACGTGCACGATGTCGTCGCTGACCGCGCCGCTGGCCACCCGGCCCGGCCAACGCACGACCAGCGGCACGCGCAGGCCGCCTTCCATGGCGGTGTGGTAAGTGCCCGTCCACGGCCCGGCGGTGCCGCGCCAAGGGCGGCGGAATTCGGGGCCGTTGTCGCTGGCAAAGATGAACAGGGTGTCTTCGCGCAGACCCAGTTCGTCCACCGCGTCCAGCAGCTGGCCCACGCGGTGGTCCATCTCCATCATCGAATCGGCAAACTCACCCACGCCGCTGCGGCCGGCAAAGTAGGGGTGCGGCAGCGTCGGAAAGTGCAGGTGTGTCAGCGGCACGTACAAGAAGAATGGTTGCTCATCGGCCGCGTGCTGGCGCATGAATTGAATCGAACGTTCGGTCAGCTCGCCATCAATCAAGCGGCGCTTGGCCAGGTCATAGTCGGCCACGTTGCGCCCGGGCTGGCCAGCCATGCCTTGCATCACCTGCGGCACGTCCACCACGCTGGGGTCGAAACCCGGTGAACTGATGAACATGGTTTCGTTGCTGGTGCGCGGTATGCCGTACCACTCGTCAAAACCGCGCTGGTGCGGGTAGCGGCCTTCACGGTCGCCCAAGTGCCACTTGCCAAACATGCCGGTGGCATAACCGGCATCTTTCAAGACCTGCGCCAGCGTGCGCTCCCAAGGGTGTATGCCTTGCGGCAAGCCGGCCGGCACCGACTGCAGCGCGCCGGTGCGTATCGGGTGGCGCCCCGTCATCAGGGCCGAGCGTGTGGGCACGCAGTCGCTTTCGACGTTGAAGTTGAGGCACTTCAGGCCCTCTAACGCCAGCGCGTCGATGCGCGGCGTGGGCGCACCGCGCAAGGCGCCGCCGCCATAACACCCCAGTTCGCCCCAGCCCAGGTTGTCGGCCAGCACCAGCACGATGTGGGGCTGTTTTTTCTTGGTCTGCATGCTCAGTCCAGTGAAATCTTGCGTTCCTTGATGAGCTTGGCCCAACGCTCGCGGTCTTGCAGCATGCGCTGCTGAAAGACATCGGGCGGGGTGGCAATGATGTCCATCGCGGCGTTGTGAAAGTGCTGTTTCACCGCAGGCTCGGCCAAGCTTTCATCCACGCTGCGCCGCAACTTGGTGACCACCGCCGCGGGCGTGCCTTCGGTGGCAAACAAGGCCGACCACTGCGGCACGTCGATGTCGCCCGCGCCGCTTTCGGCCAGCGTGGGGGTGTCGGGCAGCATCGGCGAGCGCTGGCGTGTGCTGACGGCCAGCGCCACCAGCTTGCCAGACTTGATGTGCGGCAGCACTGCGGCAGCGCCCAGCACCGCCACCGTCACCTGCCCGGCCACCACATCGGTCACCGCCTGGCCGCCGCCCTTGTAGGGGATGTGCAGCAGGTCGATGCCCAGGTTCTGCGAAAACAGCTCACCCAACAAGTGCTGCAGCGAGCCCTGCCCTGAACTGGCGTAAGGCAGCTGGTTGGGCTTGCTGCGCGCGCGGGCCTGCAGGTCTTTCATCGACTTCAGGCCCGACGACGCAGCCGTGACCACCACGATGGGCTGGTAGGACAACACCGCGATGGGCGTGAAGCTCTTGCTCAGGTCCCAAGGCGTGGTTCGAAACAAGGGCAGCAGCGACACCGAGTCAGAGGCCACCAGAAAGGTGTGGTGGTCCTTGGGCGCACGCAGCACCGCGTCCACACCCAAGGCGCCATTGGCCCCGGGCTTGTTATCGACCACCACCGTCTGGTTGATGCGCTTGCGCACGCTCTCGGCGACCACGCGGGCCGCCACGTCGTTTGAGCCGCCGGGCGGAAAGGGCACCACAAAGGTCACCGCCTTGGCCGGCCACTCTTGCGCCAGGGCAACAGCGGGCGCCAATGGCAGGCCCAGCAGCGTTAACAACAAAACCCGTCGCAACGGCAGCGTGTGGCGGATGGGCATGGCGCTTCCCGAGTCGTAGAAAAGCAGGACTCTAGAAGCCAGACATCAGAAATGGCTCAATTATTTGCGGCCTATCATCAGTTTTCCCTGAACTCTGATCGGGCCTGCATGACTCCGCCGCGACTCGACCAGCTACGCGTCAAACAGCTGCGGTTTTTAAGCCTCCTGGCAGCGCAGGGCTCGCTAGCGGCGACGGCTGAGCAGCTGTCCATGACACCGTCTGCTGCCAGCATGATGCTCAAGGAAATTGAGGGACTGTTCGGCACCAAGCTGTTCCGCCGCCAGGGCCGCGGCATGGCGCCCACCGATGAGGGGCGCGCATTGTTGCCGCGCTGCCAGACCGTGCTGGGCGAGGTAGGCGCGATGGGCTCGACGCTGCAAGGAACGGGCAGCCCGCTGCTGCGCCTGGGTGCCTTCCCGCACACCACCACCACGGTGCTGCCCGGAATCGTCAAGAAGCTGGTGACGGGCGCGCCAGCCTGGCGTTTGCAGATCGTGGAGGGAAGTGCAGACCACTTGCTGCAACTGCTGCTTAGCGGCGAGATTGACCTGCTGCTGGGGCGGCTGCCGCGTCAAGCTGCGGGCACGCCGGCGATCAGTGGCCTTGCACAGCGGGTGCTGTACGAAGGCAATCTGTCGGTGGTGGCAGCGCGCAACCACCCGCTGGCGGGCCGGCGCAGCGTGCCCTTGCCTGAACTGTTGAAGTGGCCGTGGATACTGCCGGGCACCCAGTCCACCACACGCGTGGCTCTGGTGGACGCCTTCTTGAGGCGCGGCCTCCCGCCGCCCGTGCCGGTGGTGGAGTCGCCATCGTTTTTCTACAGCCTGTCGGTGGTGGCGCAGACCGAACTGCTGACCTGCTGCGCGCATTCGGCGGCGCTGCAAGGGGGGCATGCGACATCGATATTGCCGGTGACCGTGGGGTCGGAGCCCACGCCGGTGGCGATGGTGTGGCGCAGGAACTCGGCCGAGGCCCAGCGGGCGGTCGAGCAACTGGACTGAGGTTCGGGCTGGGGTGTCGACGCACCGCGTAGGCTCCGGCGTGATAGGAACTCGAAAGGGCGCCGTGCGTCGCAACTTTGCGCGAGGTAGCCCGCACGGCACGCAACTCCACCGGCATCAGCCTGAGCCAGTGCCCGATCCCGCGAACGACGGCTGTTCGGATTGGAAATCTCAGAGGCGACTGGCAGCTCAGGCTCGGCAGCGTGAGTTTGCGGCTTTCAGATGCAGTCGTTCAGCCGCGATCGTGTCCCGGTCGGCGGGCGCCACCTGCGAATGACCGCTGTCGCAGGGCGCCGATTTCTCGACGTGATTGGCGAACGACTGTTTACTGAGTGGACGGGTCGCTCGATCAGAAAACCGCCACAGGCTCCTATGGGTCGTTAGCTGGCACTCGCCGGCCCACCGCTACCGGCGGCAGTCAGGCTTGCAGCGATACCGTGCGAGCGCCAGTGCTGCTCGGCTCGATCTCAGTCGGCGCGCCCTTGGACGACTGTCGCTCCTGCGTCATTGTTCGCCATTCGGTATGAACCGGCCGGCTCAAGAACCCAGCAGCTGCCCACCATCCACAGCCAGGGTCTGCCCCGTCACCCAGCGTGCATACGGTGAGGCCAAAAACAGCGCCACATCGGCCACTTCTTCGGGCGTGCCCAAGCGGCCAAAGGGGATGCTGCCCAAGATGCGTGTGTACAGGGCGTCACCAGCTTGTTTGCGCTGGTCCCACACGCCACCCGGGAATTCGATGCTGCCCGGCGCGATGCAGTTCACACGCACACCTTGCGGCGCCAACATCAGCGCCTGGCTGGCCGTGTAATGCATCATCGCGGCCTTCACGGCCGCGTAGGCAGGCGCGCGGGCCGAGGCGCGGTAGCCTGAGATGGACGCGATGTGGATCACCGAGCTGCCGGCCTGTTGACCCAAGAACGGCAGCGCGGCTTGCGACGCGCGCACCATGGCCATCACGTCCACCGCCAGGCCTGCGGCCCAAGCGGCTTCGTCGTTGCCCATGCCAAAGCCGGATGCGTTATTGACCAGCACGTCGATGCCGCCCAGCGCCGCCGCAGCGTCTTGCACATAACGTGTGACTGAGGTGGCATCGGCGAGGTCGCAGGGGGCCGCATGGGCCCGCCGGCCCAGGGCTTCTATCTCGGCGAGTGTGCTGTTGAGCGCGTCGGCGCCGCGCGCGCAGATGGACACGTCGGCCCCGGCTGCCGCAAAGCCCAGCGCCATGGCGCGGCCAATGCCTCGGCTGCCCCCCGCCACCACCACACGTTTGTGTTTGAAGTCGAAGGCCATGGTCGAATCTTTCCTTGTGGTCAATGGGTGTCAGGCTTTGCATGTCAGGCAATGGGTGTCACGCCTTGGTGAGGCGAAAGCCAGCGTCCAGCAGAAGCACCTCACCCGTGGTCTTGGCAGCACCGGCGCCCAGCCACCAGGCGCAATCGGCCACGTCTTCGGGCTGGATGGTCTGCTCCAGCGCCGCACGCTCGGTCCAGGCCTTGACATGGTGGGCATAGCGCTCAGCGCCCATGCCTTCTTGCAGCCACGGCGTTTCGACCAAGCCCGGTGCGATGGCGTTGACGCGGATGGCCGGTGCCAGGGCGCGCGCCAGGCCCACGGTGAGTGCATTCAGCGCACCCTTGCTGGCCATGTAAGCCAGCGATGAACCACGGCCCATCATCGACGCCACCGAAGAGACGTTGACCACCGCGCCCGCCCCCTGCGCTTGCAGCAGCGGCACAAAGGCGCGCGTCAGCTGGTAGGCGCCGATCACATTCACGGCATAGATGCGCTGGAAGTCTTCGGCATCCAGCCCGTCCAGGTTTTTCATGGCCACAAACTTGGTCGTGCCGGCGTTGTTGACCAGCACGTCGGCGCGGCCGAAGTGGGCTTGTGTTTCTTGCGCAAGACGGCGGCAGTCGGCATCGTCGGCCACGTTGGCCTTGACCACCAGAGCCTGCGCACCCAGCGCGCGGCAGGCCTGGGCCACGGCTTGGGCCGGTTCAGGCTGGCGCGAATAGTTGACGACCACGTCCCAGCCCTCTTTGGCATAACGCTGCACTGTGGCGGCACCGATGCCTGACGATGAACCGCTGACGACGCAGACCTTGCGCTGCTGAACCATGCACGACTCTCCCAGTGATGAGGCGGCGGCGATGCTACGCGCTGGCTGCGACAATGCCACCACCATGTTTCAGCCTGCACCACATCCATGACCAAGCGCCGATTGATCGTGGGCATCTCTGGCGCGTCGGGCGCCATCTACGGCATACGCATCTTGCAGGCCTTGCAGGGCAGCGATGTCGAAACGCACCTGGTGATGTCAGAGTCAGCGCGCATCACGCTGGCCAGCGAATCCAGCATGACCGCACCCGAGGTCGAAGCCCTTGCCAGCGAAGTGCACCACGTGCGCAACATCGGCGCCACGCTCTCGTCAGGTTCTTTCAAAACTCTCGGCATGGTGATTGCGCCGTGCTCGGTGCGCACGCTGTCTGAAGTGGCCTACGGCAACACCACCAGCCTGCTCACGCGCGCCGCCGACGTGGTGCTTAAGGAACGCCGCCGCCTGGTGCTGATGCTGCGCGAAACGCCGCTGCACGCCGGCCACATCCAGGCCATGCTGCAAGCCACCAACAGCGGCGCCATCATCATGCCGCCAGTGCCTGCCTTTTACGCCCAGCCCAAGACGCTGGATGAGATGGTCAACCACAGCGTGGGGCGTGTGCTGGACCTGTTTGACATCGAGACCGACCTGGTCGCGCGCTGGCCAGGTTTGGGCAAGTCGTGACGCAACAGGCGCTGCTCTGTGTCTACTACAAGGTGGACAGTGCGGTGCATGGGTCGCTGGCGCCACGAGTAGCGCAAATGCAAGGGCAATTGATGGCCGCGTGGCCGGGTGTGAGGGCTGCTGCCTTGCAGCGCCCTGAGGCCACCCACGGCGTCGAAACCTGGATGGAAACCTACAGCGGTGAGGCTGCGCAAGGTGCTGACTTTGAAGCCGCATTGGCGCAAGCCGCCACGTTGGCCGGACTGCCCACACCACGACATCACGAGCGCTTTGTTCCTCTTCGGTAGCGGCACTTCAGGATCGCAAAAGAAGAGGTCCGAAAACGGCCAGCCACGCGCCGCCACGCTCCTATCATCGGCGCCATGGTCCTTGATGCCGACTCTGCCTACCTGGCGCTCAAAGCGCGCGACACACGTTTTGACGGGCGCTTGTTTGTGGGCGTCACCAGCACCGGCGTTTACTGCCGCCCGGTGTGCCGCGTGCGCGCACCCAAACGCGAAAACTGCCGCTTCTTTGACACACGTGCCCAGGCCGAAGCCGCCGCCTTTCGGCCCTGCATGAAGTGCCGGCCCGAGATTGCGCCAGGCCTGTCCTTGATGGACTCGTCGCGCAGCCTGGCCGACACCGCCGCGCGCGCCATCGAACACGCCGTGCACAACGGTGAGTCACTGGCCTTGCCAGCGCTGGCGGCCAAGCTGGGGGTGACTGACCGCCACTTGCGCCGCATTTTCATGGCCACGCAGGGCGTGTCGCCGCACGACTACCTCAGCACGCAGCGCCTGCTGCTGGCCAAGCACTTGCTGACCGACACCACCCAGCCCATCACGCAGGTGGCGCTGGCCAGTGGCTTTGAGAGCCTGCGCCGCTTCAACGCCGCCTTTGTGCAGCGCTACCGCTTCAACCCGACGCAGTTGCGCCGCGAAGGTGCCAGCAAGCAAACCGCGACGGCGCTGCGCCTGGCCTATCGCCCGCCCTATGACGTGCAGGCCGTGCTGCACTTTTTTGCCCAGCGACAAGTGCCAGGCGTCGAAGAAGTTGACGGACTGACGCTGCGCCGCACGGTGGCCTGGTTGCACCGTGGACAGCCTGTCACGGGCTGGGTCAGCGCGACTTTTGTGCCCGACAAAAACGAAGTGCATGTCAGTGCGTCGCCCAGCTTCAGCCCGCTGCTGGGCGCGTTGATGCAGCGGGTGCGCCACCTGCTGGACCTGGACGCCGACCCCACACTCATCGACCCCGTGCTGGCCCTGCTGCCCGTGCCCGCGCGGCCCGGCACGCGGCTGACCGGCACGCTGGACGGCTTTGATAGCGCCGTGCGCGTCATCCTGGGCCAACAGGTCACGGTCAAGGCCGCGCGCACCCTGGTGCACAGGCTGGTGCAACGTTTTGGTGAACCCATCACCACGCCTTTTAAGACACTCACCCACCTCTTCCCCAGCGCACAAACCTTGGCCGCAGCCGACCCCGAAGTCATAGGCAAACTGGGCATCGTGCGCCAGCGGGTGCGTGCCCTCCAAGCCCTGGCCACCGCCGTGGCTAACGGCGAAATTGAGTTACACCGAGGTGCCCCCGTGCAGGCCACGCTGGACGCCTTGCGCGCATTGCCCGGTGTCGGCGACTGGACGGCGCAGGTCATTGCCATGCGCGCGCTGGCCTGGCCCGACGCCTGGCCAGCCAGCGACATCGGCTTGATGAACGCGCTGGGCTCGCGCGACCCCAAACACATCACCGCCCTGGCACAAGCCTGGCGGCCTTGGCGCGCCTATGCCGTGATGCGGCTGTGGTTTCACCTGGAGCAACCCACATGATCACCACCTTCGACGCGCAATGCCGCATCAATAGTCCGTTAGGACCACTGTGCCTGGCGGCCACCGACAAGGGCCTGGCTGGCGCCTGGTTTGACGGCCAGGCGCATCACCCGGGACCGCTGAACGCGCCCGTGAATGCGCAGCAGCGCTGGCTGGTGCAAGCGGCGCGTGAGCTGACGCAGTACTTCGCCGGCCAGCGCCAGCGCTTTGACGTGGCGCTGGACGCACAGGGCACGGCCTTCCAGCAAGCCGTGTGGCTGGCGCTGCGGCGCATTGACTGCGGCGCGCTGCACACCTATGGCGACATCGCGCGTGAACTGGGCCGCCCCGACGCCGCACGCGCCGTGGGCGCGGCCGTGGGGCGCAACCCCATCTCGGTCATCGTGCCCTGCCACCGCGTGGTCGGGCGTGACGGCTCACTCACGGGTTATGCCGGTGGCTTGCCGCGCAAAGAGGCGCTGCTAGAACTGGAAGGCGCGGTAGTCACGTGAACCAGCGCGACCTGTCGGAGCTGACGCTCCTGGCCGCACTGTGGGGCGCTTCCTTCCTCTTCATGCGCATGGGCGCGGCTGAGTTCGGCCCGCCGCTGTTGGTCTTCCTGCGTGTGGC
>JANNEX010000769.1:0-1899 GCA_031379155.1 Rubrivivax sp. | reverse complement strand
CTCACCGTCTTGTAGCCCAGCTCTTCCAGCGTGGCCACCTCAGGCCAGCGTTTGGTGCGCTTGCTGCCGTAGGTGGCCAGCAGGCGCAGCTTGCCGCTGGCCACGTGCGGTGCCCAGCCGGTGGCGTCGCTGGCGGCCATGGTGTGGCCGCCCAGAATGGCCTGCATGTTGTCGGCATTGCCTTTGAAGGGCACGGCGGTCAGCTTGATGCCGGCGCGCTGCGCAAATTCTTCCACCGCCAGGTGCGGGCTGGTGCCGTTGCCGGTGTGGCCGTAGGTGATCTTTTCGGGGTTGGCCTTGGCGTAGGCCACGAACTCGGCAATGCTCTTGATGGGCCCGTCGGCCGGCACCACCAGGCCAAAGGTGTAGCCGGTGAGGCAGGTTATCCAGGTGAAATCTTTGAGCGTGTCGAACTGCGTTTTTTGCATGTGCGGCACCCGAAACACACCGTGTGGCAACTGGCTTAGCGTGTAGCCGTCGGGCTTGGCGTTGACCAACTCATTGGCGCCAAACATGCCCGCCGCGCCGGGTTTGTTGTCCACCAGCACCTGCACACCCAGGGTCTTGGCGGCACTCTCGGCGATGGCGCGGATCACGGCGTCGGTGCTGCCACCTGCCGGCCAAGGGCAGATGTAGCGGATGGGGCGCGCCGGGAAGGCCTGCGCCCAGGCCAGGCGGGGCAGGGCGATGCTGGCGGCGGCGCCGACAGCAGTGGTCATGAAATGGCGGCGGCTCATGGTGTCTCCTAACGACGGGTCAATGTCGATAAAACTCAATCAGCTTTCGCGCCAGAGTCTTTGACGACCTTGGCCCACTTGACGATTTCTTTGGCCTGGTAGGCGGCCAGTTCTTCGGGTGTGGATAGCCACGGCTCCAGCCCCAGGCCTTTGAGTTTGTCTGCCACGTCAGGCAGCTTGAAGACACGTTGCACTTCGGCGTTCAAACGCGCCACCACCTCACGCGGTGTGCCGGCCGGCGCAAACATCGCAAACCAGGTCGTGGCCTCAAAGCCGGGCACGGTTTCGGCCACCGTGGGTACATCGGGCGCAGCCGCAGAACGCGTCGCCGTGGTCTGCGCCAGCGCGCGAATCTTGCCTTCCTTGGCCATGGGCAGGGCCGATGGCATGTTGTCGAACATGACCTGAATCTGCCCGCCCACCAAGTCAGGAATGGCGAACTGGCGGCCCTTGTAGGGCACGTGCTGCATCTGCGTGCCGGTGAGTGACTTGAAGAGTTCGCCCGATACGTGCACCGAGGTGCCTATGCCGGGTGAGCCAAAGCTCAGCTTGTCGGGGTTGGCCTTCATATAACTGATGAGTTCAGTGACTGATTTGACCGGCAAGCTGTTGGTCACCACCAGCAAATTGGGCGCCGAGGCCACGTGCGCCACGGGCGCAAAGTCACGCACCATGTCGTAGGGCATCTTGCTGTACAGCGCGCCGTTGATGGAATGTGTGCCCACCGTGCCCATGACCAGCGTGTAGCCGTCGGGCGCCGACTTGGCCACCTCGGCGGCGCCAATGTTGCCGCCGGCGCCGGCCTTGTTGTCGATGACTACGGCCTGGCCCAGTTGCGCCTTGTCGCTGAACAAGCGCGCCAGGATGTCGGGCGCGCCACCGGGCGGGAAAGTCACCACCAGACGTATGGGTTTGCTCGGGAAGCCTTGCGCAAAGGTCACAGCGGCCGCGCCGGCCAGCGTGGCAAACAAAGTGCACAGCAAAAGTCTCTTCACATTCATGGCGATTTCAGTCCCGTGGCTTTGAAATCAGCATACGGGAAGTGAGGGCAGGGCATGCCCGGGGTTTGCGCGCAAAGGGGGCAGGGGTAAAAGGCCCGACTTGTCGCACTGAATGCGCAAAGCCTGCCATGACCACCCCGACGTTCGATGCCGACCTGTGG
>JANNEX010000650.1:0-10141 GCA_031379155.1 Rubrivivax sp. | reverse complement strand
GGCGCAGGCGCAAGCGTTCTTGAAAGCCCTGCGTTGAAACTGGCCGGACGTTGGCAGCCCTACCTGCTGGCGGCGCTGGCTTGCCTGGGGTTGGCCGTGCTGACGGCCATCGACATCTACCGCGAACGCCAATTGGCCATTGGTGGCGCACGCGAATCCACTGCCAACCTGGCCAACTTGCTCGAGCAGCACTGCCGGCAAGTGCTGCGCCGAGTCGAGGTCGATCTGAACGAAGTGCACCGCTGGTTGACGCCCAGCGCATTGGCCAACCCCGGCCCCGAGCTGCGCCAGCGTGTGCAAGATCTTCTGGCCGGTCAAACGCTGATTCACGGCTAGGAATTGTTCGACGCCCAGGGTGCTCTGCGCCTGACAGCCAGTGGCTACCTCTACCAGGTGCATGACCTGCGCGCGCAACACGCTGCCGCGCAGCAACTGGCTGACCTGGCCGCCGAGCGCATGCGCCGCGAAGCCAGCGAGCTGGCGCACAGCGCCAAGACCACCTTCCTGTCGCGCGTGAGCCATGAAATGCGCACGCCGCTTAACGCGGTGGTCGGCTTTGCGCAACTGCTGCAAATGCAAAAGCCCTTGGACCCCGAGAAGGTGCAAACCTACGCCAGCCACATCCTCAGCGCCGGCGAACACATGCTGGCACTGGTGAGCGACCTGCTGGACCTCAACCGTGCCGGCCAGGTCGGCGTGGCCATCAAACTGCAGCCGGTGGTGCTGGCCAGCGTGGTGCAAGAGTCGCTGTTGCTGGTGGAGGGCTTGGCTGGCACGCAAGGCATCTCCCTGCACACCGACGTGGCCCTTGAGCTGGTGGTCATGGCCGACCCGACACGCTTGCGCCAAGTGCTGCTCAACGTGCTGTCCAACGCCATCAAATACAACCGAGAAGCGGGCAGCGTGACGCTGCTGGCGGGCCGCCTGGCCAGCCAGCGCGTGTGGCTCAGGGTGCAAGACACCGGCATGGGCATGACCCGCCAACAACAGGAACGCCTGTTTCAGCCCTTTGAGCGGCTGGGCCAGGAGCGCACACGCATCCCTGGCTCGGGCCTGGGCCTGATCATTTCGCGCAGCCTGATTGAGGAAATGGGCGGCAGCCTGGAACTCAGCAGCGAGGCGCGCCATGGCACGCAGGTGACGCTGGAGTTGCCGGCCGCCGCCTGACTCACAAGGTCAAGCGCAAGGTCAAGCGCAAGGTCAAGCGCAAGGTCAAGCGGGGGGCTCACTCGCAAGCTGTCGTGGCCGCTGGCCCTCAGTCAGCAGCCAGGTGCTCTGGCGCCAGGCCCGCACACCAGCGTTGCCACATGCGCCCCAGCAGCGCTTCGAATTCCCGCGTGTAGCGTGTGCTGTCAAACAGCGGCAGGCTCAAGCGCTGCTGGTTCAGATGCTGCTTGTAGCCGGCGGCCAACAAAGGCTCTTGCGCCAGCACGAGGACGGCCTTGACATAACTGTCGACATCAGCGAAGGCCAGCTCCCCCAGGCCCGCCGCATTGAGCACACTGGCGGCCACGCGCGAAGCAAAGGCGTTGCCGTACAAAGTCACCACAGGCACACCGGCCCACAGCGCATCGGCCGCCGTGGTGTGGGCGTTGTAGGGCCAGGTGTCGACAAAGACATCGGCCAGCGCCAGGCGCGAAAAGTGCTGGTCGTAGGGCAGCACACGCGCAAAGACGATGCGATCAGCCGCCACACCGCGTGCGGCGGCTTCGCGCTTGACGTTGTCGTGCAACTGGCCGTTGGTTTCTTTGAGCCACAGCACGGCGCGCGGCACCTGGCGCAGCACCGCGCACCAGGCGTCAAAAGCCTCGGGCAGGATTTTGTAGGTGTGGTTGAAGGCGCACATCACAAAAGCGTTGTCGGGCAAACCGGCTTCGCTGCGCCGCATGGGCTGGGGCAGCGGGCGCCAACGGCCGTTGGGCTGGAAGCACTGCGGCAGTTGGGCTAACTTCTCAGTGAAGTGGCCCGCCAGGTCCAGCGGCGTGACCAGCGGGTCACCGATGAAATAATCCATGAAGTCGCCACCGGTGCTGGACGGGTAGCCCAAAAAGCTGACCTGCACTGGCGCGGGCCGCGCCGCAAACACACCCCCGCGGTGGCCGCGCGTGTGGCCGGCCAGATCAATCAAGATGTCAACGCCGTCGCTGCGCATCTGCGCAGCGGCTTGTGCATCGCTCAGGCCGCGGATGTCGACAAAACGGTCAGCGGCGGCCACCACCCGCTGGCGCAGCGGCGTACCGTCGTCGGGGCCGGCGCTGTAGAGCAAGACCTCGAACTTGTCGCTGGCTATCTGTTCCAGCAATTCCACGAGCAACTGCGACACCGGGTGTTCACGGAAGTCATACGACACCCAGCCCAGGCGCGGCTTACGGTTACGGCGCGTTTGAATGTCAGCACTGCTCAGTGCCGGCAGCGCTGTCGCCTGCCAAGCCAGCGCCGCAGACTCACCCCGCGCCGCCACCAATTGCAATGCCGGGTCCAGCGGCAGTGACAACAAGCCAAAGGCTGCTGCCACACGCGCCATGCCGGGCGGTGAATTGAGCACTTCGTCTTGAATGCCCTGAATGTCTTGCGCCAAGTCGGCCCAGTCACAGAGGTGACGCTTTTCAAACGACAAGTGGCTCAGCGCCTCCAGGTTGCCGGGCTCCAGCGCCAGCACCGTTTTCATGCATTCCACGGCTTCGCGTTTGAGGCCCAGGTCGCGGCAGGCGTCGGCCAAGAGCGCATGGCCGCGCACCAGGTGGGGCATGGCACCCAGCGCGCGCAGCAGCAGGTCCATGGCTTCGCCGTGTCGCTGCAAGGCCTGCAACATTGACGCTTGGCGGACCATGGCCTCGGGTTCGAGATGGCCCAGGCTTTGCAGCCGCGCAAAGACTTCCACCGATTCGGCATAACGGTGCATCTGAGCCAGGCTCTCGCCCAGCACTTGCAAGGCCAGCACGTTGCCAGCGTCGATCTTCAGCGCCTGGCGCGCGGCCGTGGCGGCGGCTTCGAACTCGCCACCATTGCGCTGCGCATTGGCCAGGTTGACCCAGTACAGCACGTCGCCCGGTGTCGCACGCGTGGCGCGCGCAAAGGCTTTGGCCGCACCGGCCCAGTCTTTGCGGCCCACGTGGTCACGTCCACTTTGCCAATCGCGGTGGCCAGCGTTGGGCTTGTGGCTTTGCGTGTGTTTTTGGGTGGCGGTGTGCATATCAGGCGGCCAGCACAGCGGCGGCGGGTTTGAAAGCGTTGAGGTTCAGGCTGATGGGCGTGCCGGCCACCACCATGTCGCTGGTGTCGCTGAACAAGCCGTGGCGCGGCACACGCTGCAATTTGTCAAAGCCGGCAGCATCGAGAAAGCCGCCCAGGAAGTCCTGGTTCAAGCCCACCAGGTGGTAGTCGTAGGCGTCGACATGGCCACCGAAGATCATGCGCATGACCTGGAAGCGCTGGTTCACGTCGAGCTTGTGGCGCTGCAAGAGCAAATGCGCCAGCACGTCGATGTCGGGCACGCTCAGGCGCAGCACGCCGCCTGGGGCCAGCACACGGTGCCATTCACGCAACGCCTTGACCAGCGCTTCTTTGTAGTCAAAGTGCTCGAGCACGTGTGAGGCGTAGACCTCGTCAAAGCTGCCGTCGGCAAATTGACTCAGGTCGATGGCGTTGCCTTGGTGGTCGACATGGGGGCCCGGGTTGACATCCAGGATCTCCCAGCCGTGGCGTTTTTGTTTGCCGCCAATGTGCAGTCTGCGTGCCATGTGTGTTGCTCGGTGAAAAGGGCGCGGGCCCCGGGTATGGGTCGCGCCATCATCCGGCGCAAGCCATGGCCTGCAAGCCATGAATTGCGCCATTCGCGCCCCTTACTTCGGCGCCAGCACCAACGCGTTTTGCGCAAAGGGCTAAAGGTTTTGTGGCGGGCGACGAAAACGGCTTCAACGTGCTTGCCAAATGCCTTCGGGAGACTGGCAGACGCGGGGTCCGGACCACCAAGGGTCGTGTGGCGATTGCTCTTCTACCCGGGGGGCGCTTGTCTCATTGGCAGCTTAAGGCCCGGGCGAGTTTCCTGATCGCCAGCCTTGAAAGAAGCCGGCGGCCAGGGAGTTGCAAGGCAGTCGCCGCGTGTCTTATTGACCAAGCGGGCGGCGCTTGCCAGGCATTTGCCTGTGGTCACTAACCGATTGGAGAATTTCCATGCCTCAAACCATCAACACCAACCTGGTGTCCCTCAACGCCCAGCGCAACCTGGGCGCCAGCCAGTCGTCTCTGGCCACGTCGATGCAGCGGCTGTCTTCTGGCCTGCGTGTCAACGGTGCCAAGGACGACGCCGCCGGCCTGGCCATCGCTGAACGCATGAACACCCAAGTGCGCGGCATGACCGTGGCCATGCGCAATGCCAACGACGCCATCTCAATGTCACAAACGGCTGAAGGCGCCCTGGGCAAAGTCGGCGACCTGTTCCAGCGCATGCGTGAACTGGCCGTGCAGTCGTCCAACGGCACCAACACCGTGACGGACCGCAAGAGCCTGAACGACGAGTTTGTGCAGTTGGCCCAGGAAGCCACGCGCACCCTGGGTGGCACAAAGTTCAACGGCGCCAACATCCTGGCCACGACCAACAACACGACCTTCCAGATTGGCGCCAACAACAGCACCGACGTCGACCAGATCACGCTGACTGCATTCAACTGGGCGGCCAACACCGACATTTCTGCCACCCTGGGCACGGCTGTCATCACCGGCACCGACGTGCCCACGGTGCAGATCACCGATGCCGCCACGGCGCAGTCGGCGCTGACCTCGATCGACTCCGCGATCAGCGCCGTCAACAGCCAGCGCTCCAGCTACGGTGCCTCGCAAAACCGCTTCGAGAATGTCGTCTCGACCTTGATGGTGGCAAGCGAAAACCAGTCAGCCGCGCGCAGCCGCATCATGGATGCCGACTACGCCAGCGAAACTGCCAACCTGTCGCGCTCCAGCATCTTGCAGCAGGCCGGCAATGCCATGGTGGCACAGGCCAACCAACTGCCCCAACAGGTGTTGGCGCTGTTGCGCTAAGGCGCTCGCGGCCAGGGCCTGGCGCCTGGCCCTGGTTAGCGGCCCACTGCTGGCAGTGGGCCTTGTTTTTGCTTTGCAGACTCCGGATTCGAGAGCCCGGAATTGGCGTACTCGGCTGGCGCTTTTCAAGCGATACCGCTGGCTGGCGCGGACCTAGTCTTGGGCACGGCGTTTCGAAAGCTTGGTGGGACGATTCGCCCACCCTTTCGACTGCCGCAACCCCCGGAGAAGCGCCGTGCCCCAAACGATCAACACCAACCTTGTATCGCTCAATGCCCAGCGCAACTTGAGCACGAGCCAAGCCCAATTGTCGACTGCCATGCAGCGCCTGTCCTCGGGCATGCGGGTCAACAGCGCCAAGGACGACGCTGCCGGTCTGGCCATTGCCGAACGCATGAACACCCAAGTGCGTGGCATGCACGTGGCCATGCGCAACGCCAATGACGGCATTTCGATGGCGCAAGTTGGCGAAGGCGCGCTGGGCAAGGTCGGCGACCTGTTCCAGCGCATGCGTGAACTGGCCGTGCAGTCGGCCAACGGCACCAACACCACGGCCGACCGCGTCAGCCTGAATGAAGAGTTTGTGCAACTGGCCCAGGAAGCCACACGCACCCTGGGTGGCACACAATTTAATGGCCAGAACATTCTGGCCACCACAAACAACTCGACCTTCCAGATTGGCGCCAACAACAGCACCGACATTGACCAGATCACGGTCACGTCGTTCAACTGGGCCGCCAACACCGACATCACCGCCACCCTGGGCACCGCCGTCATCACCGGCACCGACGTGCCCACGGTGCAGATCACCGACATCCCCACCGCACAAGCCTCGCTGACGGCCATCGACACCGCCATCAACGCCATCAACAGCCAGCGCGCCACCTTCGGCGCCGTGCAAAACCGGTTTGAAAACGTCGTGACCACCTTGATGGTGAGCACCGAAAACCAGTCAGCCGCACGCAGCCGCATCATGGACGCCGACTACGCGGCAGAAACCGCCAACCTGTCGCGTGCGCAGATCTTGCAGCAGGCCGGCAATGCGATGGTGGCGCAGGCCAATCAGCTGCCCCAGCAGGTGTTAAGTTTGCTGCAGCGCTGATGACAAATTGCCCAGCACCTGCTGCTAGTGATGCGCAGGTGCTGAGTTTGCTGCAGCGCTAACGAAGGCAACAGGCGGTCACAAGCCACATTCAAGTCGGCAGCACCTGCAGCCGATAAGAGGCTCAGGAGGGTGGTCATTGACCGCCCCATGAGCCTCTTGTTTTTTGCCGGTGCAAGCCAGCAACCGCAAAGGAGAAAACATGCCCGCCATCACTTCGCTAGGCATCGGCAGCGGCCTGGACATCAACACCATGGTCGCGCAGCTGGTGGCGCTGGAGAGCAGGCCGTTGACGCAGATGCGCCGCGACGCCGGCGCGCTGCAAACGCAGGTCTCGTCTTACGGCCAGCTCAGCAGCCTGTTTGGCACGCTGCAAAGTGCAGCCAACAAACTCACCGAGTCCAGCCTGTGGAGCAAGTCCACCGCCTCCAGCAGCGACGACGCTGCGGTGTCCGTGGTGGGCGGCTCCAGCGCCGCCGCTGGCAGCTATGCCGTGACGGTGCAAAAACTGGCCAGCAACCAGACCGTGGTCTCGGCCAGCAGCTATGCCGACGCCGACACCCTGGTCGGCGCCGGCAGCCTGACGCTCGAGTTGGGCAACTGGGACTTGCCGCCCATGAACTTTTTGCCGCAAGTGGGCCGCACGCCGGCCACCGTGGCCATCAGCAGCACCGACACGCTGGCCACGCTGCGCGACAAGATCAACGGCCTGGGCGCAGGGGTGACTGCCTCCATCGTCAGCGACAGCGGCGGCGCACGCCTGGCCCTGCGCAGCGGCAGCACTGGCGCCGACAACGGCTTTCGCGTCCAGGTGGCCGACGCTGACGGCAACAACGCAGACGCCACCGGCCTGTCGCGTTTTGCCTTCGACCCCGGCGGCGGTAGCAACCAGATGGAACAAAAAGTGGCGGCGCAAAACGCGCAGGCCACCGTCAACGGCATCAATGTGGTGTCGGCCAGCAATGAGCTGGGCAGCGTCATCGAAGGCTTGACGCTGCGCCTGCGCAAAGAGACCACCAGCGCCACCGACATCGCCGTCAGCAGCGACCGCGACGCCGTGAAGGGCGCCGTGCAAGGTTTTGCCGACGCCTACAACGCGCTCACCAAGGCCATCACCGAGCAAACCAAATACGACCCCGCCAGCAGGGTGGGCGGGCCGCTGCAAGGCGACAGTGCGGCGACCAGTTTGCAGCGCCAGTTGCGCGCTTTGCTCAACGTGGCTTCTGGCGCTTCGACCACGTTTTCGCGTTTGTCCGACGTCGGCTTGCAGCTGCAACGCGACGGTACGCTCAACGTCAACAGTGGCAAGCTCGACACCGCCACGGCCAACCTGGTGGAGCTGAAAAAAGCCTTCTCCAACAGCGACAGCCAAAGCGCCGCCAACGACGGTTTTGCGCGCCGCTACGCCAGTCTGGCCACCGCCGTGCTGGGCAGCGACGGCAGCCTGAGCACACGCAGCGAAGGCCTGCGCCAGCGCCTGACGCAAAACGACCTGAATCAGAGCAAACTGACCGAACGTGTCGAACGTTTTCGCAGCCGCCTGGTGGCGCAATACACGGCCATGGACGCCAGCCTGTCCAAGCTCAATGCCCTCGGTGGCTACGTCACTCAGCAACTCAATGTCCTGAATGGCTCGCGCGGCAGCAGTCGATAACAACTCGCAAGAAGGCCAGGCGCAGCGCGCCTCAAGTGGCCCACAGGGGGGCCGATAACAAAAACATCCCAGCCTCCAAGTCCACGCTGCACCGATGTTTGCCAGCCCCTACCCCAGCCGCAGCGCCCACCGTGGTGTGCACGGCAACCTCTACCAGCAAGTCGGCGTTGAGACCCATGTCTCAGGCGCGACACCCCACCAGTTGGTGGCCCTGCTGTTTGACGGCTACATGGAAGCCCTGGCGCAAGCGCGCGGCGCCATGCGTCACAAGCAGCAAGAAGCCAAAGGCCTGGCCCTGGGCCGCGCCGTGCGCATCGTTGAAGAAGGCTTGCGCGCCGCGCTGGACCTGCGTGCCGGTGGCGCCCTGGCGCGTGACCTGGACGAGCTCTACAGCTACCTGGCCATGCGCTTGACGCTGGCCAACATCCGCAACGACGAAACCCTGCTCGACGAGTGCCAGCGTTTGATGCAACCGCTGCAAGAGGCCTGGGTGGCCATTGCGCCGGCGCAGGCAAGCCGGCCATGAAGCCGTCCCTGGTCAACCGAGAGCACCTCATGGACCCGCAACTGCTGAGCTACTACGAAGCCATAGAACGTGCCAGCGCCGAGATGCTGGGCGCCGCACGCGCCGGCAACTGGGACGAAGTGGTCAAGCTCGAAGGTGCTTGTGTGCTGCTTATCAGTCAGCTCAAACACGCCGCGCAAGAGCCCACTGCGACAGAGCTGCGCGCCAACACCCAGGCCCAGGAAGCAGCGCGCGTGAAGTCGCGCATCATGCAGCGCATCCTGGTCAACGACGCCGAGATCCGCCACCTGGCCGAGCCTTGGCTGCAAGACCTGGACGACACGCTGGCCGGCCGGCGCAAGACGCTGCACTAACAGCGCAGTGCAGCCGCCGCGCAAAGCCCAACCCCAAAGCCTAACCCTCATGTTCGAGGACACACGCCCCGCCACGCTGGACGCCACCGCTGATGAAAACCCGTGGGCGCCGTTTCGCGTCACGCAGCCGCAGGAATGCCTGACGCTGCTGCGCCAGTTGCGCGACGGCGCCGTGCCGGTCAACCTCAACGGCCCCGACGGCAGCGCGCTGGGCACCACGCTGTGGTCGGTGGACGCGACTCAGCGCTGCCTGAGCTTCAGCGTCGGCGCCGAGCTGCCAGCGCTGCACCGTTTGGTCGAGGCCGACGAAGCCGTGGCCGTGGCCTACATGGACAGCGTCAAGCTGCAATTTGATCTGCACCACCTGATGCTGGTGCGTGGCAAAGAGGCCTGCGCTTTGCAAGCCGCCTTGCCGGCCAACCTCTACCGCTTTCAGCGCCGCAGCGCCTTTCGCGTGCGCACCGCGCAGCGCCAGGCCGCCACGGCGCACTTTCGCCACCCCGCCATGCCCGACATGGCGCTGGCCCTGCGTGTGCTGGACCTCAGCATTGGCGGCTGCGCACTGTGGTTGCCGCGTGAAGTGCCCACGCTGCAAGCCGGCACACACATCGGTGAATTGGTGGTGGAGTTGGACGCGCAAACACGCTTCAGCTCTGGCCTGGTCTTACAGCACGTCACCTCTTTGGGCCGCAACGACGCCGGTGTGCGCCTGGGCTGTGAGTGGCAAAAGCTGGGCGGCCAAGGTGAGCGGCTATTGCAACGCTGGATAGACACGGCGCAAAAGCGCCAACGCCTGCTGGCGCCGGAATGAAGATGTTCGACCCCAGCCTGGCACGCACGCGCCATTCCAGCAGCGGCTTCACGCTGATCGAAGTGGTCATGGTCTGCGCCGTGGTGGCCGTGCTGGCTGCGGTGGCCTGGCCGAGTTTTCGCGGCCATGACTTTCGCGCTGGGCGCCTGGATGCGGTGGACGCATTGACGCGTGTGCAGCAGGCCCAAGAGCAGTACCGCAACGCGCATGGCCTGTATGCGGCCGAGCTCACTGCCTTGCTGGGCACATCAGCGCGCAGCAGCCAGGGCCGCTACGCCATCAACGTGGCCTTGCAGGGCCCCGAGGCTTACCTGGCCAGTGCCACGGCGCTGGGCGCACAAGCACAAGACCCGGGCTGCGCCGTCATCACGGTGCTTGTCAAGGCCGGCTTTGCGCAGGTCGGGCCGCATGCCGGGTGTTGGCAGCGATGAAGCGCCATCCTGGGGCGCGCGGCTTGGCACGCAGTTTGTCTCGTGGTCTGACCATGCTCGAGCTGATGATCGCCGTCGCTGTGCTGGCCGTGCTGGGCGCGGTGGCCATTCCCAGCCTGGGCGCACGCATGGATCAGCAACGCCTGATCGGCGCCGCCGAGGCGCTGGTGGCCGACATCAACGAAGCGCGCTTTGAAGCCGCGCGTCAAAGCCGCAGCATGCATGTG
>JANNEX010000647.1:0-2467 GCA_031379155.1 Rubrivivax sp. | reverse complement strand
CTGATCTGCGTCGGCTTCGACGCCGAGCTGCACGCGTTGTTTGCCGAAGGCGGGCCGCTGTGCGGCGCCCAGCCGGGCGCCGTCGTGGCCATCCTCAGCACCGTGCGGCCTGAAACCGTGCAGCGCCTGGCGGCGTCCACGCCCGGCTTGTGGGTGGTGGACAGCACCGTGTGCCGTGGTGGCACGGCGGCAGACACCGGCACCTTGCTGAGCTTTGTCGGCGGCCCTGCCGACGTGGTGCAAAGGCTAACGCCCGTGTTGCATGCCTACTCGAGCGACGTGGTGCACACCGGCGGCGTGGGCACGGCGCAGGTGGCCAAGGCGGCCAACAATCTTGTGCTGTGGGCCTGCCTGGTGGCCAACCACGAAGCGCTGGCGCTGGCCCAGCACTATGGCCTGGACATCGATGTGCTGCGCGCCGCGCTGATGAAAAGCAGCGCCCAGAACCACGCGCTGGAAGTCTGGGGCAAACAGACCATGGCCTGGGCCGAAGACGACATGGCCATCGTGCAAGACATGGCCGTCAGCGCCGGCATCAGCCTGCCGCAGGTGGGCCTGAACCGCGAGATCTGCCGCGCCCTCAAACCCAAACGATACGAGCTGCATAAATATGGACGCTGAACAAAAGCTGCCTCTGCCCGAGGCGGTGCCCAACGAAAGCCATTACCACTCCAAGAAGGACCGCGTCTTTGTGCGTGGCATTCAGGGCAGCTACAACCTGAAGACCGAACTGGACCGGCTGCGTGCCATGCCGCGGGTGCGCAAGGGCAGCCAGATCAAATTCAACGACGGCCCGCAGGCTTTCAGCCGCCATTACGTTGAGCCCAAGGACGGCATCACGCAGAACTTTCACCTGCACCTGGAAGAGTACGGGCCGGGTGGGCGATCACAAAAACACGGCCATGTGAATGAAGCGGCGTTTTACATCCTGGACGGTGACGGCTACGAGATCCACGACGGTGTGCGCCACGACTGGACGGCGGGCGACATCGCCATCGTGCACAACAACTGCGTGCACCAGCACTTCAATGCCAGCAGCACCCAGCCGGCACGCGCCCTGGTCATCAAAACCAAGCCCATGTATATGTTCATGAACATGCTGTTCCAGCAGCAGGTAGAGCCCAGGCCCAGCACACCCGCGCCCGGCGGCGAAGGTTTTGTGTGCCGTGAAGCCGAAGACAACTTCAACCACTCGAAAGACTGACATGGCCTGGTCAGAAGCCAAAGCCTGGCTCAAAGGCAGCGCCCACCAAGACCTGTACCAGCAACTGCTGGACGACGCCACCCAAGCGCCGGCGCGCAACGCCAAGCGCAAGAAGATCGTCAAGCCCGAAGACATGCCCTGGGAGATGGCACGCCAAGGCCTGCTCAAGCATTTGTTGAACGCAGGCATGAACACGCGCATGGAAACCGTGGACGCCTACATGCAGATCATTCCGCCCGGCAGCCACAGTGGCAAACACCGCCACCTGGCCGAAGAGTGCCTGTATGTCGTGGAGGGCAGGGGTTACGACCTGCACCAGGACTGCGACGTGGAAATCACCGACACCTACCACTGGACGCCGCAGGCTGAGGTCAAACGTTATGAATGGGAAGCGGGCGACGTGATCTACATCCCGCCCAACACCATCCACCAACATTTCAACGCCAGCACAGATCGCCCGGTGCGGCTGATCTCGGCCATCAACCGCATCTTCAAGGCCAGTGGCTTGAATGACCTGGAGCAACTGGAAGACGCGCCTGAATTCAAGCCCGGTGTGGTGCTGACGGCCGAATGGGTGGCTGCTTGTTTGAAAACTGCTGAGCCTGCCCGGGCCGCCTGACCATGAACTCACCTGCCCAAAAAAACGCCCTCGTCAGCGACGAGATTGCGAAGAAGTTTGAAACCGAAAAAGCCACGCCCTATACCCGCTGGGTGGCTGACGAAGGGCTGGACATCATGAGCAGCCTCTTTGTGCCTAACCTTCATACGGTAGACCTCAAGAACTGGGCGCGGCGCGGTGGCAAAGGCGTCTACCTGAATCACGACGCCAGCCGCACCAGCAACGACTGCTACGTGTGCGAGATCACACCCGGCGGTGAGTTAGCACCGCAGCGCCAGCTCTTTGAAGAAATGATTTACGTGCTGGACGGGCGCGGCAGCACCACAGTGAAAAACGGCGCGGGCGTCAAGCTCAGCTTTGAGTGGAAGGCCGGCGCCATCTTCGCCATCCCGCTCAACACCACGCACCAGCACTTCAACGGCAGTGGCAGCCAACCGGCGAGATTTGTGGCCGTGACCAATGGGCCGCCCATCATCAACGCTTTTGGCGACACGTCTTTCGTTTTCAACACCGACTTTGATTTCAAAAACCGCTTTGCCGGCGAGAGCAATTACTTCGCCAACGGCGGCGAACAAAAAGGCCTGCTGCTGGACACCAACTTTGTAGCTGACGCCGTTAACCTGCCGCTCATCAGCGCCAAAGAA
>JANNEX010000627.1:0-1772 GCA_031379155.1 Rubrivivax sp. | reverse complement strand
ATTCGCAAGCACCGATATTGCGATGCAGTGGCTGCAAGCTTCAGCGGCCCGCCTGCTCCATCAGCAGATAGGTGTTGTAGGCGTTCATGCGGTTGGCAGCGCGAAACAGCGGCAGGTGTTCGAACCTTGACCAATCGGCCTTGGCGTAGGCCTCTTCAAAGGGGTCCAGATTGCGCGCCGCAGCGCCCATCGTGGTTCGCAAATGCACCAGGTAGTCGCGCGTCAGTGCCAGGTCTTCACTGGGCAGCGCGGACACCGGGCCGTGGCCAGGAATCAGCAGCGTGGGTTTCATGGCTATCAGCGCTGTCAATGACTCGACCCACTGCCGGCTGTCGGCCTGGCCCACAAAGGGAATGCGGCCGCGGAAAACCAAGTCGCCGGCAAAGAGAACACCCGGCTTGACCACCTGCACCACCAGGTCTTCGGGCGTGTGCGCGGGCCCGACGTGGCGGATGCGGAATTCCTCACCGCCCACGCGCAGCGTGGCCTCAGTTTCGCCCAACCACTGATCGGCGCTCACCAACTGGGTCTGCGCGTCGATCCACGGCGACAGCGCTTGGCGACTGGCTTCAAGCCGCAACTGTGCCGCGTCCGAATTCAGGTAGTCGCGCCCTGCCCTGTGCGCTATCAGCGTCGCGCCGGCCTGCTTGAAGGCCTGCAGGCCGTAGATGTGGTCGGCGTGGTAGTGGGTGATGATGAGGTACTTGATGGGCTGGTGCGTGACGCGGCGGATTTCGGCGATCAGTTCGGTGGCCAGCGCCGGTGAACCCAGGGCATCGATCACCACCACGCCTTCACCGGTGACGACAAAACCGGCGTTGGAGATGAAGTTGCGGTTGGCACCGCTGCCCAGTGTCGCTTCGCCTTGCACAAACCACACTGACTCAGCCACCTGCACGGCCTTCACCGTGGCCTCGGCAGCCTGCGCAGGCAGTGCGGCGCAGAGCCAGGTCAACGCCAACGCCCAAGCCGCCGACAAGGCCAGCGCCTGCACCGGCCCAAGCGCGCGCACGCGGCCCCTGCACACCCTCACGGCGCGATGCCCGGGTTGCCCTTCACTCCCACCAGCTTGGGTGTGTTGATGGTGCGTGGCTTGATGCGAGCGCCTTGCGCCTTGAACCAGGTCTCGACGTGTTCCCACACCGGCTTCACGCCCGGCGCCGTGCGCGCTTCTTCCGCCACTGGCGCCCAGCCCGCCACCTTGTACTTTTTGTCGGCTGCTATGGGCTTGCCTTGCAATCGCATGTCGCTGATGCGCGAGCCCATCTTCTCGCTCGGGCTGCACGTGTAGGCCAGGCCGCCCACACGCACCATGTCGCCACCCTGCTGGTAGTAGGGGTCGGGGTTGAAGAGGTTGTCGGCCACATCTTCCAGCACCGTCTTGATGGTCTCGCCACTCATCTCGGTCAGCGTGGCGTAGGGGTAAGTCACGGCCACCTGGTCCATCAGCAATTCGCGTGTGATGGTGTCGCCCGGCAACAGTGACGTGCCCCAGCGAAAGCCCGGCGAAAACGCGATCTCGGCGCCCTGCACGTCCATCAATGCATCGCAGATCAACTGGTCCCAGCTGCCGTTGAAATTGCCACGCCGGTAGAGCAGGCCGTCGGTGACGGCGAGCTTCTCGGCCAGCTTGGCCTCGAAAGGCGCACGCACCTTCGTGATCAGCGCCTGCATCTCAGTGTCGGCCCTCAGCTGGTTGGCAAAGATGGGCAGCAGGCGGTAGCGGAAGTCGGCCACCTTGCCGCCTTTGACATCAAAGTCCATCACACCCA
>JANNEX010000501.1:0-1551 GCA_031379155.1 Rubrivivax sp. | reverse complement strand
GGCTTGTCCACCGCCAAGCCCAAGACACGCCAGCCTTGCGCCGCGAAGTCGCGCGCAAAGCGGTCCAGCTCGGGCATTTCTTTGACGCAGGGTGGGCACCAGGTGGCCCAGAAGTTCAGCACCAAGGGCTGGCCGCGCAAGCTGGACAAAACCAAGGGGCTGCCGTCGGGTTTGGGGAAACTCAGCGTCCACGGGTCGGCGTTGCCAACTTCTTGTGCCGCCAAATGCTGCGGTTCGCGCCAGCTTTGCCAGGCCACGCCAGCGGCCGTGGCAGCCGCGCCCGCGCCGGCCAACACCAGGTGGCGGCGCTTCATGCGGCGCTCGCCAGCAGGCGTTGCAAGGCGGCCAGGTCACCGCGCCAACTGCGGCCGCGTGCGTCAGGCTTGAGCGCGCCGCGCTGGTCGTCGGTGTCGTGCAGCATCAGGTGCACCGTGACGGACTCGCCCAAGGCCACGCTGGACGAGCCCAGCGAGAGCACGATGAGCGGCTCGCGCCCAGGGCGCGGCAAGTCACCGGCGTCGTAGTCCACACCGGCGTTGATGAGCATGATCTCGCAGGCCTTGGTGTCGTCGCAGTACAGGTCCAGGTGCACGGACGACAGCCGCGTGGCCGTGCCGCGCCAGGCCGCGCCTGACAGGTGCGGGCGGTAGTCAGCCAGGCGCTGCATCCACAGCAGCGCCACTTCGCGCAGCGCGTGCAACTCGGCCGGCTGGGTGTCAGCGCAGAACAGGCTGATGTGCTCACGCACGGCGTCTTCCAAGGCTTCGTTGCTGGGCAGCGCAGGGCGGCCACCAAAGTCGCGCGCCGCGCGTTTCTTGGCAGCGGCGTATTCCATGCCTTCGTCCACCACCAGGGCAGCGGCAGCGGCGGCGATTTCTTCGGCAAGGCTCATGCCCAGATCATGGCAGTTCCACGGCCTGCATGCGCGCCAGGGTGGTGGCCGCGCGGCCCACGACATAGGGCGAGCCGGGGCGTTTCTCAAAACGCTTGGGTGCCGGCAGCATGACGGCCAGGCGCGCCGCTTGTTCGGGCGTGAGTGCAGCCGCGTCGACGCCAAAGTAGAGCTGCGCCGCAGCCTGCGCGCCAAACACGCCTTCGCCCCATTCGACGCTGTTGAGGTAGATCTCAAGAATGCGGCCCTTGTCCAGCAGCGCTTCAAGCGTCAGCGTCAGCAACAGTTCTTGCGCCTTGCGCAAGGCCGTGCGCTCGCCCGACAGCAGCAGGTTCTTGGCCAGTTGCTGGGTGATGGTCGAGCCGCCCACCACCTTGGCCACCGGGTTTGCCAAGGTCGCGCGGCCTTTGCGCTGCTGCACCTGGGCCATGACCTGTGCTTTGACTTGCGCACGTTGGTTGCGGTCCCAGGCCTTTTCTACCGCGTCCCAATCGACACCGCTGTGATCAATGAAGCCGGCGTCTTCGCTGGCAATCACCGCGCGCTGCAAGTGCGCGCTGATGCGTTCGCGCGGCACCCAGTCCTGGCTCCAGGCCACTTCGTGTTTTTCCACCAGCAGCCGCCAGGCTTCGCTGCGCTGAAAACTGCTGGACTGTGGG
>JANNEX010000480.1:0-1783 GCA_031379155.1 Rubrivivax sp. | reverse complement strand
CACCTGCTCGACATAACGCCGCAAGATAGGTGACAGATAGGCGTCGACCACCGTGGTGTCGCCGCGCGACACCAGCTTCATCAAGGGGCTGACCTCATGCGACACGCTGACCTGCGTGAAGCCCAGTTCACGCGCCAACGCGGCGGCTGCCTTTTCGTGCGCGGTGTAACGGTAGCCGTGCATGAAGACGATGGCGCAGGCGCGGATGCCGGCGTCATACGCGGCCCACAGCCGCTCACGCAAGTGCGCCAGGTCCAGTGGCTCCAACACATCGCCTTGCGCGCCGACACGTTCCTGCGCTTCCACCACACGCTCGTACAGCAACTCGGGCAGCACGATGTGGCGGTCAAACAAACGCGGCCGCGCTTGATAGGCGATGCGCAGCGCGTCGCGAAAGCCGCGTGTGGTGACCAGCAGCGTGCGGTCGCCCTTGCGTTCGAGCAGCGCGTTGGTGGCAACCGTCGTGCCCATCTTCACGCAGTCCACCTGCTCTGGCGTGATGGGCTGGCCGGCTTGCAAACCCAGCAAACGGCGTATGCCTTCAACGGCAGCGTCAGCGTATTGCTCGGGGTTTTCGCTCAGCAGCTTGAGCGTGTGCAAGTCACCCCCTGGCGCGCGGCCCACCACGTCGGTGAAGGTGCCGCCACGGTCTATCCAGAATTGCCAGCGCTTGTCTGTCATGTGAATCATCCTCAGGTCTGGCTTCAGATTACATCAGGCCCGGCAGCCACAGCACGACCTGCGGAAACAGGTAGATCAGGAACACCGCCAGCACCAGCAAGCCGAAGAAAGGCAAAGCCGTGCGCGCCAGGTAGGGCAGTTCGCGCCCGGTGAGCCCTTGCAGCACAAACAGGTTGAAGCCCACGGGCGGTGTGATCTGCGCCATCTCCACCACCAGCACCACGAAGATGCCAAACCAGATGAGGTCGATCTGTGCTGCCTGCACCGTGGGCAGCAGCACGGCCATGGTCAGCACGACCATGCTGATGCCGTCCAGAAAACAGCCCAGGATGATGAAGAACACCATCAACAGCATCAGCAACCAAAACGGGCTCAGCTGCAAGCCGCCAATGAAGGCCGCCACTTCACGCGGCAAGCCGATGAAGCCCATGGCCAGGGTCAAGAAAGAGGCGCCGGCCAGGATCAAACCGATCATGCAGTAGACACGGCAGGCAGCCGTCAAGCCTTCTTTGAACGCGACCCAACTCAGCGTGCCTTCAAGGCGGCTGAGCACCAGCGCACCGGCCACGCCCAGTGCGGCCGATTCGGTGGCCGTGGCCAGGCCGCTGTAGATGGCGCCAATGACCAGCACAATGAGCGACAGCACGGGGATGAGGTGGCGCGCGGCCTTGACCTTGTCGACGAACGCCATCTCGGCATCCGCCGCCGGAATCTGCCCAGGGTGGCGCAGCGCCCACAAGATGAGGTAGCCGCTAAAGATGGCCATCAGCGCGATGCCCGGCAACACGCCAGCGACAAAGAGCTTGGCAATCGACACGTCGGTGGCCACGGCGTAGACGATCATGATGATGGACGGCGGGATGAGCAGGCCAAAGGTGCCCGCCCCGGCCAGGCTGCCCATGCTGATGGCATCAGGGTAGCCGCGCTTCTTCAACTCGGGCAGGGTGATCTTGCCGATGGTGGCGCAGGTGGCCGCGCTGCTGCCCGACACCGCCGCAAAGATGCCGCAGCCAATCACATTGGCGTGCAGCAAACGCCCCGGCACCCGGTTCAGCCAGGGCGCCAGGCCCTTGAACAAGTCGGCCGTCAAGCGGCTGCGAAA
>JANNEX010000401.1:0-4060 GCA_031379155.1 Rubrivivax sp. | reverse complement strand
GACCCCGATTTGGCGCTGCGCCTGGGCGAGTCTTTCTACGGCACGGCGGACTGGATGCGCAACCGCGGCGGCTGAGTCTGCGAGCGTGCCACACTGCGCGCCATGCGCCGCGCCGTGAACAGTCTGCCCCTGCTGTGCCTGGCACTGTCGTCATGCGTGGTGGTGCCGCAGACGCAACTGGTCTACGACGAGCAATGCAAAACCCACACGCGCCAGGTGACGCTGGAAGCAGCCTACATCGGCGGCTTTCATCAGTGCGCGGGTGACGGCTGTGTGACCTTGCTGGCTGCGGCGGGCCTGGTCACCGCAGCGTCGGTGGTGGTGTCGGGCAGCATCGCCATCGTCGGCAACGCCGTGTACTGGCTCGAACGGCAAGGGCGTTGCCCGCGCAGTGCCCAGGCTAGCGCGTCCGCAGCTTCGTCAGCGCAATGAACTAGCGCAATAAAACAATCAAGGCACCAGCGCCACCTTGCGGCGCACTGGCCTGCGTGAAGGCCAACACCGCATCGCTTTGCCCCAGCCAGCGCTGCACTTTGGCCTTGAGCACCGGCTCGCGCCCTGGTGAGCCGTGGCCCTTGCCGTGCACCACGCGCAAGCAGCGCCAGCCCCGGCGCGCGGCTTCGCGCAAGAACAGCGCCAGTTGCGCGCGTGCTTCGTCGCGGCGCAGGCCGTGCAGGTCCAGCTCACCTTGCAGCGCCCAGTGGCCACGGCGCAAGCGCGTCACGGTGTCCGGGGCCACACCCGGGCGGTGAAAACTCAGGCCGTCGTCGGTGAGCAGCAAAGACTCGATGTCGACTTCGTCAGACATGGCCTCTTGCAGCGCCGCCTGCTCATCCAACTCGCGCTGCAGCGGCAGCGGCGGCGGAGGCGGCAGTTTGTGCACACTGGCGCCGTGTGGCGGCAGCGGTGTCACCGCGCCCACATGGTCGGCAAATTCGCGTTGCTGGCGCAGGGCAAGTGCTGCAGCGGCGCGTTGAAGCGCTGCTGCTTCGGCGGCCAGGCGTTGGCGCTTTTGCAAGTCGGCACGCAGCCCGCCCAAGGCGTCCAGACTGCGTGTCAACGGCGCCTTGCCGGCTTTCACAACAGCCCCCGCTCCGCCATCGACACCACAGCGCCTTGGCCTATGACCAGATGGTCCAGCACGCGCACGTCGATGAGCTGCAAGGCGCTCTTGAGCGTCTGCGTCAGGTACTCGTCGGACTTGGACGGCTCGGCCAGGCCCGACGGGTGGTTGTGCGCAAACACCACCGCGCCCGCGCCCAACGCCAGCGCCCGGCGCACCACCTCGCGTGGGTAGACGCTGGTCTGCATCAGCGTGCCGTGGAACATCTCTTCCATGCGCAGCAAGCGGTGCTGGCCGTCCAGGAAGAGCACCGCAAACACCTCTTGGGGCCGCCCGCCCAGCAGCAGGCCCAGGTAGTCTTTGACGGCGCCGGGACTGTCGAAGATGGGCGCGTTGGCCATAGGCTGCAGCAGGGCGCGGCGCGCACTTTCCATGAGGCCCAGGATTTGCGCGCGTTTGGCCGGACCCAGGCCCTTGATGGTCTTGAGCATTTCCGGCTCGACGTTCAAGAGGCCCGCGAAGCCGCCACAAGTGTCCAACACCTGCTGGGCCAGTGTCATGACGCCACAGCCTTTGTAGCCGGTGCGCAGCAGCAGGGCCAGCAGTTCAGCGTCGGCCAGTGCGCCGGCACCACGTGTCAGCAGTTTTTCGCGCGGGCGCTGGGCGGCGGGCAGGTCTTTCATTGGGGCCGGGGCTAAGGGGTCAGCAAAAATAGAGGGGTCGGTAGAATCAAGCCCAGTCTATGCGAGGGCCTGGCCCCGCCTGCTTGTGATGCCTGCTTGTGATGCTTGCTTGTGATGCCTGCCGTGAACCTAGTCCAGCCCGGATCCTTCCTGACCCTGCATTACCGTTTGGCCGGACCTGACGGTGCCGACGTGGTCAACACCTTTGCCGACAAGCCGGCCACGCTGTCGCTGGGCATGGGCCAGTTGGCGCCCGGCATTGAAGCGCAACTCATCGGCTTGCCAGAAGGTGCGCACGAATCGTTTGAGCTGCCCGCCGGCGCCGCCTTTGGCCCGCACAACCCCGACATGCTGCAGCGCGTGAAGCTCAGCCTGCTGCACGAACTGGGCGACCCCGACGCGCGCTACGGCGTGGGTGACGTGGTGCAGTTCCCCACGCCCGACGGCGCGGCCAGCTACGCGGGCGTGGTGCGCGAACAAGGCCCCGACTGGTTGCTGTTTGACTTCAACCACCCGCTGGCCGGCCAGGCGGTGCGCTTTGAAGTCAAGCTCTTGGGGGTGATGTGAGCAGCACCCTCATCGACGAAGTGCTGCTGGCCGAACCGCGCGGCTTTTGCGCGGGTGTGGACCGCGCCATCGAGATTGTCGAACGTGCGCTGGCGCGTTTTGGCGCGCCCATCTATGTGCGCCACGAGATCGTGCATAACACCTATGTGGTGGATGACCTGAAAAGCAAAGGCGCCATCTTCATCGAAGACCTGTCCCTGGTGCCGCCTGGTGCCACGCTGGTCTTCAGCGCCCACGGCGTGAGTCAGGCCGTGCGCGTTGAAGCGGCGGCGCGCGGCTTTCAGGTCTTTGACGCCACCTGCCCACTGGTCACCAAGGTGCACGTGGAAGTGGCCAAACTGGCCAAGGAAGGTTACGAGTTCATCATGATCGGCCACAAGGGCCACCCCGAGGTCGAAGGCACCATGGGGCAGTTGAGCGACGGCATTTACCTTGTCGAAGAAACACCCGACGTGGCCGGTGTGCAGCCACGCGGCGACAAGCTGGCCGTGGTGACGCAGACCACACTGAGCGTGGACGACGCGGCAAAGATACTGGCTGAAGTGAAGCGCCGTTTTCCGCATGTGCGCGAGCCCAAGAAGCAGGACATCTGCTACGCCACACAAAACCGCCAGGACGCCGTCAAGATCATGGCGCCAGCGGTGGACGTGGTCATCGTGGTGGGCAGCCCCAGCAGCAGCAACAGCAACCGCCTGCGTGAGTTGGCGCAGCGCCTGGGTGCTGACGCCTACATGGTGGAAGGCGCGGCCGACTTGCAGCCTGACTGGTTCAGCCCCGGTTGCCGCGTGGGTTTGACGGCCGGCGCTTCGGCGCCCGACGTGGTGGTGCAAGGTGTCATCACACAACTCCGCCAGTTAGGCGCGGTGAGCATCCGCAAGATGGACGGTGTGGTGGAAAACGTGCGCTTCCCGCTGCCGCGTGGCTTGGGCGACCGCAGCATGGTTGAAGTGTCCTCGTCTCGATCTTAAGCCTGGCCGTCCTTCACCCCATCACATGAAGACGGCGCCGAGGCAGCGAGGGTTTCCCGAGCGCCTTGGCCCCCTGGGGGCCGAATCGGCTTGGCCGATTCTTGGGGCCCAATCCCAGGCGCCGTTTTCGCATCAACAGTCAGCACATTGAGAATTGACTTAGGAACGATCATGATCGACATCAACCTGCTGCGCCGTGACCTTGACGCCGTGGTCGCGCAACTGCAGCGCCGCAAGAACCCGCAGCCCTTTTTGGACGTGCCGCGCTACCGCACGCTGGAAGCCGAGCGCAAACACATCCAGACCAGCACCGAACAGCATCAAGCCAAGCGCAATGCGCTGAGCAAGCAGATCGGCCAGATGAAAGGCAAGGGCGAAGACACCGCAAGCCTAATGGCTGAAGTGGGCGGCATCGCCGAGCAGATGAAAGCCGGCGCTGAGCGCCTGGAGCAGATCCAGACCGAGCTGCAAAACATGCTCATGGGCCTGCCCAACCTGCCGCAGTTTGAGGTGCCCGACGGCGCTGATGAGACCGGCAACGTCGAAGTGCGCCGTTGGGGCGCGCCGGCCACCATGGCCTTCACACCCAAGGACCACGTCGACCTGGGCGCCGCGCTGGGCCTGGAATTCGACACCGGCGCCTTGCTGGCCGGCAGCCGCTTCACTTTTCTGCGCGGCCCCGCCGCACGCCTGCACCGCGCGCTGGCGCAGTTGATGCTGGACACGCACACGCTAGAGCACGGCTACACCGAGTGCTACACGCCCTACATCGTGAACCG
>JANNEX010000377.1:0-4673 GCA_031379155.1 Rubrivivax sp. | reverse complement strand
CAGCGCACCCACGGCTGACAACGTGGCCGCCTTGAGCAAGGCTGCGGGCGACGCCGTGATTGGCTACATCAACGCCCAGGGCCTGCCGGGCAGCAACCTGGACGTGGGCTTTGACGCCGAGAGTTCCACCGTCACGGTCTCAGGCCAGGTTGACGACCAAGCCACCAAGGAAAAGATCTTGCTGTGCTGCGGCAACGTGGCTGGCGTGGCTGCTGTGAACGACATGATGACCGTGGTCAACCCCGAGCCCGAAGCCGAATACCACGAGGTGGTCAGCGGCGACAACCTGAGCAGAATAGCCAAGAAGTACTACGGCGATGCCAACAAGTACCCAGTGATCTTCGAAGCCAACAAGCCCATGCTCAGCCACCCGGACAAGATCTACCCGGGTCAGTCGCTGCGCATTCCGCCGCTGTAATTCGGCGCTGGCGCGGGGGAGAATTCGAGCTCGATGGCCCTGGGCCGAGCGCCGGGCCGCTCCCAAGCCGGCCCGTCCCCTCGGGGGACCGGCTGGCGTACCCGCCGGCCGAGGGGCCCCATTGAGCAAACTGTATTTTCGATACGCAGCGATGAACGCCGGCAAGTCCACCGCCTTGCTGCAGGCCGCGCACAACTACGAAGAGCGCGGCATGCGCGTGCGCATGTTCACGGCCGCGCACGACAGTCGCGCCGGCAGCGGCATCATCGGCTCACGCCTGGGCTTGCAGCGCCAGGCCGAGACCTTCGGCGTCGACACCGTGTTTGACGCCGCCTGGCTGGGTGATGGCATCGCTTGTGTGCTCATCGACGAAGCGCAGTTCCTGTCGCCCGCGCAAGTGCGGCAGCTACACCGCTTGGCGCACCAGCGTCCGGTGCCGGTGCTGTGCTACGGCCTGCGCAGCGACTTTCGAGGTGACGCCTTCCCCGGCGCCGCCGCCCTGCTGACGCTGGCCGACGACCTGGAAGAAATGAAGACCATCTGCGCCTGCGCACGCAAGGCCAGCATGAACCTGCGTGTGGACGCGCGGGGCCAGCGTGTCAAGGAAGGCGAGCAAGTCATGATCGGCGGCAACGAGAGCTACCGCGCGGTGTGCCCCAACTGCTTTTACAACGAAGACGACGATCCGCAGGCCGCACCGGGGCTGTTTGCATAGCCCTGGCTAACTGTCTACTTCAGGTCTGCTTCAGGTCTACTTCAACGACCTTCTTGAAGCCAGCCAGATGCTGGGCAAGATCATGGCCGCGCCCAGCAGGTGGTACCAGCCCGGCACTTCACCCAGCACGGCCCAGGCCAGCAGCGCACCATAGACTGGCGCCAGGTACAGCATCATGGCCGTGCGCGACGCACCCAATTCACGTTGCAGGTAGGAGTAAGCGCCGTAGCTCAGCACACCGGGCAGCACGGCGGCCATCAGCACCAGCCCAGCGGCACCCCAGCCTAACGCGGGAGTGGTGGTGACCATGGCTTCCAGCAGTGTGGTCGGCAACAACACCAGCAAGCCGCCGCCAATGATGGCCACCAGCCGCTCGCCCGGCCCCAGTGCAGAAGGCCAGCGTTTGAGCAGCACCGAATAAGCCGTCCAACTGGCTGCCGCCGCCGTGATCCAGGCGTCGCCCGCCACCAGTTGCACCGCCAGCAGCCGGCGTGGGTCGCCCTTGGCGATGACCAGCAGCAAGCCCAGCAGCGCCAGCACCACGCCGGCCCATTGCGCGCGGCTCATGCGTTCGTGCAGCAGCCAGGCACTGGCGGCCACGATGGCCATGGGCGTGGCGGCGTAGATGAGTGCAATGTTGGTGCTGCTGGTGCTGCGCCCGGCCACATAGACCCAGGCGCCGCAGATGTACATGCCCAAAAAACCCAGCACCAGCAGGTGCAGCCATTCGCGGCGCAGCACGGCACGTTGGCGCAGCAGGCCGCGGCCCATCCAGGGCAGCAGAATCAGTGCCGCCAGCGCCCAGCGGCCCAGCGCCAACGCGTGCGGCGCAATCACGCCGTCGGCCAGGCGCGCAATGATGTAGTTGGACGACCACAGCAACGGCACCAGCCACAGCAGCACGCGCGCGCGGCCGCTGGCCGGCACCTGGGCCGCAAAACTCACGCCTGAGTTGCCGGGTTAGGGTTCGGCGTTGCAGCCCGCCCCGTGGCCATCATCTGCCCCATGCGGATGCTGCCGCCCGGCTGCCAGGTCGGGTTGAAGGTCAGCGGCCCCGGCGGGAACAGCAACACCACCGTGCTGCCCAGCAAAAAGCGGCCCATCTCTGCGCCCTGTGGCAGCTCAATGCGCTGGTCTTGATAGCCCCATTGCCGCAGCACACCCGGCCGGGGCGGATTCACCAGGCCATGCCACACCGTGGCCATGCTGCCCACGATGGTGGCACCCACCAGCACCAGCACCCAGGGCTTGCCGTCCTGGCCTTCAAAGACGCACACCACGCGTTCGTTGCGCGCAAACAGCCCCGGCACGCCGCGCGCCGTGGCCGGGTTGACCGAGAACAGCGCACCCGGCACATGCAGCATGCGCAGCAGCCGCCCTGCGGCGGGCATGTGGATGCGGTGGTAGTCCTTGGGCGCCAGGTACAGCGTGGCGAAGTGGCCGTTGTTGAAGTGCGCGGCCAGCGCCGCGTCACCGCCCAGCAAAGCCGTGGCCGTGTAGTCGTGGCCCTTGGCCTGGAAGATGCGCTGGCCGGCTATGGCGCCAAACTGGCTGATGGCGCCATCCACCGGGCACAACCAGTCGGCCTGGGCCAGCGGCCTAACGCCAGGCTTGAGCGGCCTCGTGAAGAAGTCGTTGAAGCTGGTGTAGGCCGCAGGGTCACTCTGCTCAGCCTCGTCCATGTTGACGCCGTAGCGTGCGATGAAGCGGCGGATGGCTGCCGTGGTGGTACCGCCCAGCCTGGCGCTGGCCGCCGTGCCGGCCAGCGATGTCATGGCCTGCTTGGGCAGCAGGTGCTGCACGGCCACGGCCACGCGCTCAGCCAGCGCAGGGTTCAAAGTTCGCTCACCGCAAAGGCGCCATCGAACGCAGGGCTTTGACGGCACCGGCGCCCACGCTGGCGCCAAAACGTTTGGCCAGGCGTTCAGCCACGTTCTCGTGCGGTGTGTAGTCGACGATTTCTTCGGCCTTGACCACTTCACGCGCCACAAAGTCGAGGTTGCCGGTGGCGTCAGCCAGGCCCAGCTTGACAGCTTCTTCGCCGTTCCAGAACAGGCCCGAGAAGATCACCGGCGAGTCTTTCAATCGGTCCCCGCGCCCCTCTTTGACGACGGCGATGAACTGCTGGTGAATCTGGTCAATCATGGCCTTGGCCATGGCCGTTTGTTTGGGGTTGTTGGGGCTGAAAGGGTCAAGCATGGCTTTGTTTTCACCGGCCGTGAGCAAGCGCCGTTCCACACCCAGCTTTTCCATCAGGCCGGCAAAACCAAAACCGTCCATGAGCACACCAATGCTGCCCACGATGCTGGCCTTGTCGACATAGATTTCATCCGCCGCCACCGCCACGTAGTAAGCGCCCGAGGCACACATTTCTTCCACCACCGCGTAGACCTTCTTGCCGTGTTTGGCCTTCAGTCGCTTGATCTCGTCGTAGACGATGCCACTTTGCACCGGGCTGCCGCCAGGCGAGTTGATGCGCAGCACCACGGCCTGCGCGCCAGGGTCTTCGAAAGCGTTTTTCAGCGCGGCCACCAGGGCTTCGGCGCTGGCGTTGCTGTCGGCCATGATTTCGCCGCGCAGTTCCACCAATGCGGTGTGTGGCGCTGTGCTGGCCGACGGCGGCATGCGGCTGGCATAGCCCAGCCACAACAACACCAGCGCCAGGCCCAGCCAGGCCAGGCGGAAAAAGACACGCCAGCGATGGTCATTGCGCTGCTGGCGCAGCATCTGCATGGCCACGCGCTCCAGCGCACCTTCCATGCCGCTGGCTTTGGGTGCTTCCCGCGGCGCCGACCTTTCTGCTGCAGCTTGCGCAGCCAGCGCCGCAGCGGCAGTCACGGTCAGGGGTTCGGCCCGTGATTCGGTCAGTGGCTCGGCCAGTGGCTCGGTCAATTCCGGCGCCGGTGGCAAGTGGGGATCAGGGCTGCTCATGGTGGGCTTTCGTCGCCTGGCGTGCGGGGCGCTTCGGTGGGAATATCGTCAAACGGCACGCTGCGAATATCGCGGGAAGGATACCAATAG
Organism: Rubrivivax sp.; assembly: GCA_031379155.1. Lineage (GTDB taxonomy): Bacteria > Pseudomonadota > Gammaproteobacteria > Burkholderiales > Burkholderiaceae_C > Rubrivivax. The sequence continues at coordinate 519 of JANNEX010000377.1, read as the reverse complement.
ACCTGGCCCTCATGCTCTTGCACCTGCACCGCCGTCAGGCGGCCACGGCCGCAGGGGCCACCTATGCAGTGCCCATTGCGCGGCTCGTAAGTGGCGCCGTGGATGCTGCACAAGATGAAGCGTTTTTCGATGTCCAAAAACTCACCCGGCTGCCAGTCCATCTCGGTCGGCACATGCAAGCATCGGTTCAGGTAGGCCACCACCTGACCATCGATGCGCAGTGCAAAAGCGCGCGCCGGGCGGCCGAACTCCAGCACGTCCCAAACCCAGGCGCGGCCGCGTTCTTCGATGGCAACGGACGCACACAGCGGCTCGGATTGCAGCGTGGGCACGTTCATGCGTTTTCGCTCAACCAACGGTTCAACTCGGCCGTGCTGTGGGCCACAAACAGCGGCTCATGTTCGGCAAACGCTTCACTTTCATGCGCGCCAAAGCTCACCGCCACTCGCGGTGTACCGGCATTGCGCGCCAGCATCAGGTCGTGCGTGGTGTCGCCGATCATCAACGTGCGCTCGGGCG
>JANNEX010000757.1:0-7732 GCA_031379155.1 Rubrivivax sp. | reverse complement strand
TTTGGCGTCATCGACAACGGCCACACCGTGCAGGCCAACATGGGCCTGGGCAACAGCATCGAGATTGGCGGCAAGCGTTTTGATCTGGTGCAGTTCCACTTTCACCGGCCGTCCGAAGAGCGCATCGACGGGCGACAGTTTGAGATGTCCGTGCACCTGGTGCACAAGGACGACCAGGGCCGCCTGGCCGTGGTGGCTGTGCTGATGGACAAGGGCACGCCGCAAGCTGCCTTGCAAAAGGTTTGGAACAACCTGCCGCTGGAAAAGGGCGAAGAAAGTGCGGCGCGTGTGGCGCTGGACTTGAACGAGCTGCTGCCGGCTGACCGGCGCTACTACACCTACATGGGCTCGCTCACCACGCCGCCGTGTTCCGAAGGTGTGCACTGGGTGGTGATGCGCCAACCCGTGGGCATGTCGGCCGAGCAGATCGAGCTCTTTGCGCGCATCTACGCCATGAATGCAAGGCCGGTTCAGCAGGCGTCGGGGCGGCGCATTTTGCAGTCGCAATAAAGACGCTTAGCTGGCGCGCGGCTTGCGGCCTGTGAGCAGCAAAAGCGGCCACAGCCACAGGCTGATGAACCAAGTGCAAACGCGGCCCACACTGAGCGGCCGCATTTCGTGCTGCGCCACCTTGATGAACAGCACCACGGCGCCCACCACCACGTACAGCAGCAACAAGCCGTAGACGGTGACGCGCGTGCCGTAGTCGCCGCCGACGGCATCGCCCAAAAACCGTCCGGCCAGTGCAGCCGTCAAGACCGACAGCAGCAGCGCCAAGGCCAGGCCGGCCAAGGCGTGGCGCAGTTTGTACAAGGGGTCGTTGTGGTTGGGCATGACGCTAGCAGTCAGGCTCAAGTGATGCGCCACAGATCGAGCAGCACGCGGCTCTTTTCGCGCTGGCCCACGGCAATGGCCATCACCTTGTTCAGGTGCAGCCAACTGGCGTGGCCCGTGGTCAAGCGCACCAGCGTGCGAAAGAAATAGTCCTGTGGCGGCACGCTTTCACCGCGTGCCAGCTTGGCCATCACCTCGCTTGGGCCGTGGCGCAGGCCGTCGCTTTGCACTTCAATCAGCGCGCCGTCCGGGCAGCGAATGACGTAGTGCGCGCAGATCTCAGTCGCCCCGTCGCCGCGCTGCACTTGCCAATCCACACCGCCGCTGAGCAGTTCGCCGTTGAGTTCAGGCCCGCTGACCTGGCCGCTGAGGATGGGCACAAAACGTCGCTCGCCATGTTTGGCCGGGCCGCCCAGGGAGACCAGCGCGCCGACCTCGCAGACGATGCGCGCCATGGGCAGCAGGGCGGGTGCGGTGGCTTCTTTTGCGGCAGCAGAGGCAGTCATGTGGCCATTGTCCACAGCCGCGACCGCCCATGCTTCGGGGGTTTGACCAGCTCCGGGAATCCCCGGGTGAGGTTTACCACTGCGTGCGTTAACGTATGCATTAATGAACGCGCCGATGCCTTCCGTGTCCCATCGCCTGGGCCAACTCGGCTGGCGCGGCCTTGGCTTGCAGCGGCCTGAATGTGTGCTGGCCACTGCGGGGGGCGACCTCTACACGGCCGACTGGCGCGGCGGCGTCGCCCACCTGCGCGGCGACGGCACGCAAGCCCTGTACGCCGGCACCCTGCCCGACGGTGGCGCACTGCGCCCCAATGGCATCGCGCTGCTCGCCGACGGCAGCTTCTTGCTCGCCCACTTGGGCGCGACAGACGGTGGTGTCTACCGTCTGTGGCGCGACGGCCGGGTTGAGCCTTGGCTGCTGTCGGTGCAAGGCCAGGCGCTGCCACCCACCAACTTTGTACTGCAGGGCGAGCAGGGCTGCTCCTGGGTCACGGTCAGCACACGCCGCACACCCAGATCGTTAGGCTACCGGCGCGACGGCGGTGACGGTTTCATCGTGCGCGTTGATCAACGCGGCGCGGCCATCGTCGCCGACGCTTTGGGCTACACCAACGAAGTGGCCCTGCACCCCAGCGGGCAGTGGCTCTACGTCAACGAAACTTTTGCGCGCTGCCTGTCGCGCTTTGCCCTGCACGCCAATGGCAGCCTGGGCCCCAAACAGGTGGTGACCGAATTTGGTGAGGGCACTTTTCCCGACGGCCTGGCCTTTGACGAAGAAGGCAGTGCCTGGGTGGTCAGCATCGTGAGCAACCGCTTGATCCGCATCGCACCCAACGGCGATCAGACGCTGTGGCTGCAAGACGCTGATGCCGAGCACCTGGCCTGGGTCGAAGCGGCCTATGCCTGCGCCACCATGGACAGGCCGCATCTGGACGGCATACGCAGCCAGCAGTTGCGCAACATCTCCAGCATCGCCTTCGCGGGGCCAGAGCGCCGCACAGCGGTGCTGGGTTGCTTGCTGGGTGAAAGCCTGGCTACGTTGCCCCTGCCAGTGGCCGGCGTGGCACCGCTGCATTGGAACTACCCATGACCGCGCAGACGCAAGTCACGGCCTCTTTGGTTGACGCCGCTTACGAGCAGGTGCGCCGCCGCATCCTGGACAACGTGTGGCCACCGGGCCACCGCGCGCTGGAGCAAGAAGTGGCGCTGGCGCTGGGCATGAGCCGCACACCCGTGCGCGAAGCCCTGGTGCGTTTGCAGTCTGAAGGCCTGGTGGAGGTGGTGCCGCGCCATGGCATGCGCGTGCTGCCGGTGTCGCCCAACGACATGCGCGAGATCTACCAAGTGCTGACGGCGCTGGAGTGCATGGCCGCCGAAGAATTGGCGCGGCGCAAACCCGGCAAAGCCGAACTCAAACCCCTGGTGGACGCCACCGACGCCATGGACCGCGCCTTGGCCGTGGACGACCTGGACGCCTGGGCCAAGGCCGACGAACTCTTCCACGCGCAGCTCATCGAGTTGGCCGGCAACCGCCACTTGCAAGCCACCGTCATGAACCACTGGGACCGCGCCCATCGCGCGCGTTTGTTCACATTGCGGCTGCGGCCCAAGCCGGTCAACAGCACGCAAGAGCACCGCCAGTTGGTCGAGCGGCTGCGCGCCGGGGACGCCGAAGGCGCGGCCCTGGTCAACCGCCAACACCGTGAGCGCGCCGCGCGCGAGTTGCTGGTGATTTTTGAGCGCTACAAGCTGGCCCAGATGTAGTGCAAAAGAAGCAGGCCATGACGTGATGTCCCCGATGAAAAGCTACCAAATTGCTGTGCTGCCCGGCGACGGCATTGGCGTTGAAGTCACCGACGCTGCGCTAGTACTTTTGCAAAAAATTGGCCCGCGCCTGGGCCGCCAATTTCACTGCGTCAAACACCCCGCTGGAGCCCAGCATTACGTCGACAGCGGCGATGCCCTGCCGGCGACCACGCTGGACGCTTGCCGCAAAGCCGACGCCATCCTGTTCGGCGCCATGGGCCTGCCGCATGTGCGCGCCAAAGACGGCACCGAAATCATCCCGCAGCTCGACATCCGCTTTGCGCTGGACCTCTACGCAGGTGTGCGCCCCATCCGCACCTGGCCCGGCCTGCGCACGCCGCTGGCCGATCCACGCGCTGCTCAGATCGACTTGGTCTTGGTGCGCGAAAGCACCGAAGGCCTGTTCTACGCACGCGGCCGCGGCGTGATTGAAGGGCAGGGTGATCAGGCTTGCGCTTACGACACCATGAAGATCACGCACGCCGGTACCGCGCGCGTGTGCAACTTCGCGTTTGAGTTGGCACGCCAGCGCAAGGCACTGGGCAAACGTGGCCATGTCACCAATGTCGACAAGGCCAATGTCTTCACCTCGATGGCGTTTTGGCGCCAGGTGTTTGTCGAATGTTCACGCGCTTACCCTGACATCACCGTCGACCACGCCTATGTCGACGCGATGGCGCTGAACCTGGTGATGCGGCCCTGGCTGTGCGATGTGCTGGTGACCGAGAACATGTTTGGCGACATCCTGTCTGACCTGATTGCCGCGCTGGTGGGTGGCATGGGCATGGCGCCTTCGGCCGACATTGGCGACCACCACGCGCTCTTCCAGCCCGCGCATGGCACCGCGCCCGACATCGCCGGCCTTGGCATAGCCAACCCCAGCGCCATGCTGCTGTCGGCGGCCATGATGCTGGACTGGCTCGCCGTGCGCCACACTGACAGCACGCTGGCCGACGGCGCACGCGTGATCGAGGCCGCGCTGCAAAAGTCCTTCGCCACGGGCGCTGTACTACCGCGCGACTTTGGTGGCAGCAGCAACACGGCCGACATCGTGCGCGCGGTGCTGGAGCGGCTGTGAACAAGCCGCGCATCGCCGTCATTGGCGCTGGCTACTTCGCGCAATGCCATCTGGAAGGCTGGCGCGACTGCGGCGCTGAGGTGGTGGCGCTGTGCGACCTGGACGCTGAACGCGCCCAAGCTTTGGCCACGCGCTTTGGCATTCCACGCATCGACAGCAACGCCGCCACCATGCTGGACGCCGTGCGGCCCACGCTGGTCGACGTGGTGCTGCCGCCGCAGGCCCAGGCGCTGGTGGTGCAAGAAACGCTCAAGCGCGGCTTGCCCACCATCTGCCAAAAGCCCTTTGGCCTGGACTGGCGCGAGGCCGATACGCTGACCGCACTGGCCGCCCTGCACGACACGCCGCTGGTAGTGCATGAAAACTTTCGCTTTACGCCCTGGTTCCGCGAATGCCGCCGCTTGATTGACGCTGGCCACTTTGGCCGCCTGCATGGCATCAGCTTTCGCCTGCGCCCCGGTGACGGCCAGGGCCCACGCGCCTACCTGGACCGCCAGCCCTACTTCCAGCAAATGCCACAACTGCTGGTGCGCGAAACGGCGGTGCACTTCATCGACACCTTCCGCTACCTGTGCGGAGAGGTGCGTGCGGTCAGCGCACGTTTGCGCCAACTCAACCCGGTGATTCAAGGCGAAGACGCTGGCCTCATCATCTTTGAGTTTGACGACGCTTGCACGGGCCTCTTCGACGGCAACCGGCTCAACGACCATGTGGCTGCCAACACACGTCGCACCATGGGTGAGATGTGGCTGGAAGGCGAGAAGGGTGTGCTGCGCCTGGACGGCGAAGCGCGCCTGTGGTTCAAGCCACACGGCAGTGAAGAAGCCGAACACGCCTACGAACGTGGTGGCCCCGGCGCTTTTGGTGGCGCCTGCACGGCATTGCAAGCGCATGTGCTGGCGCACTTGCAAAGCGGCTCGCCGCTGCAAAACGCCGCCCACCAGTATTTGCAAAACCTGGCGGTGCAAGCCGCTGTCTATCACTCGCACACGCGCGGCCAACGCGTGCTGATGGCTGACTTCAAACCCGATGTCCGTGAACCCGTGAACCCTTGAAGGAGACCCCCATGTTCAAGACTGCTCTCATCGCTGCCGCTGTGCTGGCCGCCGTTCCCGCCAGCGCCCAAACCATCCTGAAATTCAGCCACACCGACCAGCAAGCCGGCGCGCGCCAGGCCGCTGCCGCGCTGTTTGCGCGCAAGGTCGAAGAGCTGACGCAGGGCCGCTACAAGGTGCAGGTGTTTTGCTGCAGCCAACTCGGCAACGACCCCAAGAACATCGAACAGTTGGCGCTGGGCGGCATTGACTTCACGGTCTCGGGCACCGGCAGTTACGCGCCCCATGTGCCCACGCTGAACCTCACCGCGCTGCCCTACCTGGTGGAGAGTTATGCCCAAGGCTGGAAGCTGTACGACGAAAGCCAATGGCTCAAAGACCAGTTTGCCAAAGCGCCGGCCAAGGGCTTCAGGTTCCTGGCGACATGGGAAGCCGGCTTTCGCAGCATGACGACCAAGGACGCGCTGAATTCGCCCGATGACGCCAAGGGCAAAAAGCTGCGCACCTTCCCCAACGAGATGATGCGTTGGACCCTGGAGGCCATGGGCTTCAACATCCAGATCATGCCGCTGCCTGAGGTCTATCTGGCCATCCAGCAAGGCGCGGTGAGCGGCCAGGAAAACCCCATCGACACCATCTACTCCAACAAGTTTTATGAGGTGGCACCCAACGTCACGCTGACCAACCACGTCTACAGCCCCATCCCGCTGGCCATCAGCGAAAAGACCTGGCAGAAGTTGTCGCCGGCCGACCAAAAAGCGGTGACCGAAGCGGCGCTGACGGCGGCCAAATTCAGCCGCACCATGATTGCCGGCAACGACGACAACCAGCTCAAAGAGATGGCCAGCAAAGGCGCCAAGATCAATGCCAAGCCCAACCTGGCGGCCTTCCGCGCGGCGGTGCAGCCGGTGTACGGCAAGGCGCGTGAGAAGTACGGGGCTGATGTGGACGCGTTTTTGAAAGACGCTGAAGCCGTGCGCAAGACAACCAAGTAAGGCTGGGTGCCATGCAGGATTTGCTGACCCCTGTGGCTGCCGCGCCGCTGCCCCTGCGTTGGCTGGGGCGCGCGCTGGACTGGGTGCTAATCACCATGGGCGCGGGCATGGCCACGCTGGTGTTTTTCAATGTCAGCCTGCACCTCATCAGCAAAGACCTGGCCTGGGTGACTGAGCTGGGTGAACTGCTGATGGTCTGGGTGACGTTCCTGGGTGGCGCTTGCGCTGCGCAACGCGGCGCGCACATGAGCATCAACGAGTTTGTGGACAAGCTCACACCAGCCACGCGGCGCTGGGCCGACGCCGGCATCTTGCTGCTGTGCCTGGCCGTGCTGCTGGTGCTGACGCGCTACGGCTGGTCATTGGTGCAAGGCAACTGGGGCAACACGCTGACGGTGCTGGAATGGCCCATGGCGCTGCAATACATGGGCATGGCGGTGGGCTGCACGCTGGCCACCATCTTCGTGGCTTTTGATCTGTGGCAAACGCTGCGCGGCGTGCCGCGTGAATTTCGTTATCCGGGAGCACACTGAGTGTTAGCCCTGCTGCTGTTTGGCGCCTTCTTTGTCATCGCGCTGGCTGGCGTGCCGCTGCTCTATGCGCTGCTGGCCACCACCGTGGGGGTCATCTGGGCCTTGGGTTTGCAGCACCCGCTGGAGACCATCTTCCTGACCTTCATCGGCGGCGTTGAGCCCTTTATCTTGCTGGCAGTGCCGCTGTTCATTTTTGCCGGCGAACTGCTGTCGCGTGGCGGCGTGGGCAAGCGCATCGTGGCCTTTGCGCGTGTGCTGTTTGGCTGGCTGCCGGGGGGGCTGGGTGTGGTGACTGTGGTCAGCTGCATGCTGTTTGGCGGCGTCTCGGGCTCGGCCATTGCCGACACGGCGGCGATTGGTTCGCTCATCATCCCGGCCATGATTCAGCGCGGCTACTCGCGCGGTTTTGCCGGCGCCTTGCTGGCCGTGGCCGGCACTCTGGCGCTGCTCATGCCGCTGTCGATTCCCTTCTTGATCTACGCCTTTGTCTCTGGCGTGTCGATGCGCGCGCTGTCCATGGCCGGCTTGGTGCCGGCCATTGCCTCGGCCATTGCGCTCATCGCGGTGTGCATGTGGCATGGCCGCAAGACCGGTTGCGACAACGGCGATGAACGTGCAACGCTTGCGCAAATCTGGGCCGCCACCAAAGACGCCGGGCCGGCCTTGCTGATGCCCGTCATCATCATCGGCGGCATCTGGAGCGGCTTGTTCACGCCCAGTGAATCGGCGGCGGTGGCGGTGTTCTATGGCCTCTTGGTATCGCTGGCGCTGTACAAGGATTTGAGCTGGCGCGACATACCGCAGTTGCTGCTCAACGCCTTCATGATGAGTGCCACCGTGATGCTGGTCATCGGCGCCACTGGCGCCATGGCCTGGCTCATCACGGTGGAGCAGGTGGCGGTGCAAATGGCCGATTGGGTCAAGC
>JANNEX010000361.1:0-2647 GCA_031379155.1 Rubrivivax sp. | reverse complement strand
CATCACACCACCGCTGCAATGGGGCGCTTGGGCTGCGCTGGGCTTTGGCGCGCTAGGTGTGGCTTCGGCCGTGGTCGGTGGTTGGTGGCCGGCACGCCAGGCCGAACAACTGGCACCGGCGCAGGCCCTCAAAGGGCTGGGTGGACCTGGGCCCGGCTCACCCGCAGCCTGGCCGGGTGTGGCCCTGCTGGTGCTGGGCACGGCAGCCGCTTTTGCGCCCCCCGTGGCCGGCTTGCCGCTGGCCGCCTACGCTGCGGTGGCGGCCTTGCTCTTTGGCGGCGTGGCGCTGATTCCTGCCTTCGTGCATGGCCTGCTGTCTGCCGTGCCGCCCGTGCGCGGCGCGCTGCCGCTGCTGGCCTTGCAGCGCGCGCGTTGGCAGCGCCGCACGGCCACGGCCGCCGTGGCTGGCGTGGTGGCCAGCCTGGCGCTGTCGGTGGCGCTCACAGTCATGGTGGCCAGCTTTCGCGGCGGTGTCAGCCAGTGGCTGGACAGCGTGCTGCCGGCCGACCTGTATGCGCGCAGCGCAGCCAGCAGCAGCGCCGCAGACCAGGCCTGGCTAACGCCCGAGTTCGTGGCCTCTGCCGCCCGGGTGGATGGCGTGGCGCGTGTGGAAGCGTCACGCTTGCAGCCGCTGAGCCTGGGTGCGGGCCGCCCGGCGGTGACCCTGATCGCCAGGCCGCTGGCCGACCCCGCTGCACAGTTGCCACTGCTGCAAGCGCCTTTGCCGGCACGCCCCGGCGAGTTGGGTGTGTTTGTCAGCGAAGCCATGGTCGCGCTCTACGGCGCCACACCGGGCAGCCTGATCGACCTGCCCCTGGCCGGCAGCACCCACCCTGCGCGCGTGCGCGGCGTGTGGCGCGACTACGTGCGCCAGTTTGGCGCTGTGGTCATGGCCGACAGCGACTACCAGCGCATCAGTGGCGACACACGCAGCAACGACCTGGCGCTGTGGCTGCAAGCGGGCGCAGCGCCGGCCGAGGTGCAGCAGCGCTTGCGTGCTTTGCTGCCGGACCCCGCGCTGCTGGACTTCGCCTCCAGCGCGCTGGTGCGCCAGATGTCGCTGCGCATCTTTGACCGCAGCTTTGCCGTCACCTATTACCTGCAAGCGGTGGCCATCGTGATTGGCCTGGTGGGCATTGCCGCCAGCCTGTCGGCGCAGGTGCTGGCGCGGCGCAAAGAATTTGGCCTGCTGTCGCACCTGGGCTTGACGCGCGCCCAGGTGGTGGCTGTTGTCAGCGGCGAGGCTGCGGCCTGGGTGGCGGCGGGCGTGTTGATGGGCCTGCTGCTGGGCTTGGCCATCAGCCTGGTGCTGGTGTTTGTGGTCAACCCACAAAGCTTTCACTGGACCATGGAGTTGGTGCTGCCCTGGGGCCGCCTGGGCCTGTTGGCTGGCGCCGTGCTGGTGGCCGGCGTGGCCACGGCAGCGCTGAGTGCACGCAACGCCGCCGGAGCGCAAGCCGTGCTGGCAGTGAAGGAAGACTGGTGAGCCCACTGCGCATGGGCATGACACGGCGCATGCTGTTGTCGGCAGCCTTGGCCAGCGCCGCTGCCCACGCGGCGGACGACGCTGGCGTGCGCAAGGGCCGCATCTTGAGCTTCCCACGCGACCATGGCGCGCATCTGAACACGCGCACCGAGTGGTGGTACGCCACCGGTTGGCTGGGCAGCGAAGCCGCGCCCACGGCAGGCTTCCAGGTCACCTTCTTTCGCAGCCTGACTGGCATGGCGCAAAACAACCCCAGCCGCTTTGCCGCGCGCCACCTGCTCTTTGCGCATGCCGCACTCACGCGCCTGGGTGCGGGCGCCAGCCATGTGCATGACCAGCGCATCACACGCTGGTCGGGTGCTGCCGACGCGACGTTGGGCCGCGCCGCCGTGAGCGACGGTGATGTGCGCATCGGCAACTGGTCGCTGCGCCACGACGGCCAGACTTGGCACGCGCGCGTGCCCGCCCAGGGCTTCACGCTGGATCTCAAGCTGCAACGCACGCAGCCCTTGCTGCTGCAAGGCCAAGCCGGCTACTCACGCAAAGGCCCCGACGAAAATCAAGCCAGCCACTACGTCAGCGAGCCTCAACTGCTGGCCACATCAACAGATGGCCGCACCGGCCGTGCCTGGCTGGACCACGAATGGAGCGACACCCTGCTGCACCCGCAAGCCGTGGGCTGGGACTGGATAGGCATGAACCTGTTTAACGGCAGCGCACTCACCGCCTTTGTGCTGCGCCGCTCCGACGGCCAGGCACTGTGGGCCGGTGGCAGTTTTCGTGCGCCTGGCGCTGTCGCGCAAAGCTTTGGCCCCGACGCCGTGCGCTTCACCGCCGGCCAGCGCTGGCGCAGCCCTGGCAGTGCTGCCAGCTACCCCGTGCAGTGGCAGGTGCAAACACCCCTCGGCAGCTTTGAAGTGCGTGCGCTGATGGACGCGCAAGAGCTCGACAGCCGCAACAGCACAGGCACGATTTACTGGGAAGGCTTGAGTGAGTTGCTGGACGCGCAAGGCCGTCGCGTCGGCCTGGGCTATCTGGAGATGACGGGCTACACAACGCCGCTGCGCTTGTAGCGCCGCACTTCAGTTCGGCCGCGCCCGATGGTCGTCGCGCCAGCCACCGTTGCTGCGCAGCCGGCCCAAATCCACCGGTGCCGCGCGC
>JANNEX010000322.1:0-3832 GCA_031379155.1 Rubrivivax sp. | reverse complement strand
TCCGCCCGATGGCCTATGGCTTTCGCGCCAGCACGCGAGAGGCCGGCACCGGCTTTTGCAAGCCCTTGAGCACAAAGTCGGTCGGCGCCTCGATCTCGAACTCGGCTTCCAAAGCCGCCACCACACGGGTGGACACCAGGATGTCACCGCCCTTGGCTTCGCCACACAGCCGCGCCGACAGGTTGGTGACGTTGCCGATGGCGCCGTAGTCGATGCGGCCTTCGAAGCCGATGCCGCCGATGGTGGCAAAACCCTGGGCAATGCCCACGCCCATCTGCAACTGGTAGCCGCGCCGGCTCCAGCCCTGCGACAACGCCACCATCTCGCGCTGCATGTCCAGCGCCATGCGCGCGGCGCGCTGCGGGGCGTCGGGCACGCGCACCGGGTCGTTGAAGAAGACCATGATGCCGTCGCCGGAAAAACGCTCCAGCGTGCCTTCGTGGGCCATGATCAGTTGGCCCATGGCGCGGTGGTATTCGGCCAGCACGGCCATCACCTCTTCGGGGTCTGCGGTTTCGGTGAAGGCGGTGAAACCGCGCAGGTCCATGAAGACCACGGTGATCTCGCGACGGTGGCTCTTCAGCGGGTCGTCGGTGCCGCCATCCAGAATGGCCTGCGCCAGCTGGGGCGAAAAGAAACGCTTGAGCTGGCCCACCTTTTCCAGCTGCTGCACGCCTTCGGCCACACGCTGCTCGAGCCTGCGGTTCCAGTCCTGCAGCTCGGCCTTCTGCAGCTGCACCTGGTCATACAAGGTCTTGATGCGCAATAGTGATCGCACGCGCGCCATCAGCTCGGCCTGGTTGATGGGCTTGGACAAAAAGTCGTCGGCACCCGCTTCCAGCCCGTTGATGCGCTCCTTGGCCGGGTCGAGTGCGGTCACCAGCACGATGGGCAGCACGGCGTGGCGCGGGTCGGCGCGCAGCTGGCGCGTCACGTCGTAGCCCGACAGGCCCGGCATCATCACGTCCAGCAAGATCAGGTCGGGCGGATCGGCGGCCACACGCCGCAGCGCCTCTTCACCCGAAGCCGCCGTGCTGACGCGGTAGCCCTTGACCTCCAGCACGTCGGCCAGCAGCTTGACGTTCTTGGCCACATCGTCCACGACCAGAATGTGCGAAGTCACTTGCCGCGCCCGTCCTGGATGAAGCGTGCCACGGTGGCCATGAAAGGCTTGAGCGAGATCGGCTTGGTGATGTAGGCGTCAAAGCCCGAGGTGACGATCTTGTGCTGGTCTTCCGGCATCACCGAGGCCGACACCGCCAGCACCGGCACCGCGTCCAGCGCCGGGTCCTGACGGATTAAACCCAGTGCGGTGATGCCGTCGATGTCGGGCAACTGGATGTCCATCAGGATCAGGTCGGGCTTGTGCGCCAAGGCCAGCCGCACGCCCTCGCCGCCGGTCGTCGCCTCGAGCGTGGTGTAGCCCTTGTGCACGAGGATGTCGCGCACCAGCTTCATGTTCTTGTCGTTGTCTTCAACGATCAGGATGGTGCTCATTGAATCGACTCCAGTACAAGCAAAGGCAAGGTCACGGTGAAGATCGAACCCTGGCCGGGTTCACTTTGCAGGCTCAAGGTGCCGCCGTGCAGTTCAACAAAGCGCTTGGCCAGCGACAGGCCCAGGCCCGTGCCCTCGGCCTTGCGCAGGTAGTCGCCACTGGCCTGGCGGAATTCTTCGAAGACAAGGGCCTGCTCATTCGCGGCAATACCCACGCCGGTGTCGGCCACGCTGATGGCCACCTGGTCTGGGCCGGCGGCACCGGTCTGCCCGTCGACAAGGGCTGCCAGCTTGCGCGCACCCAAGGTGACGCTGCCGCCGGTAGGGGTGAACTTCACCGCGTTGGACAGCAGGTTGACCACCACCTGCTTGACCTTGCGCGCGTCGGCCACCCATTCTTCCAGGCCGCTGTCCACTTCCAGCTTCACGCTCAGGCCGTTGCGCTGGGCGCGCTCGCGCACCAGCGTGAGCGAGTTGTCCAGCAGCAGCCCCAGGTCAAAACAACTCGGCTCCAGCTCCATGCGGCCGGCCTCGATCTTGGACAGGTCGAGCACGTCGTTGATCAGGCTCAGCAGGTGCTGGCCCGAAGAATGGATGTCATGCAGGTACTCCATCTGCTTGTCGTTGACGTCGCCAAACATCTGCTCGGTCAACACCTCGCTGAAACCGATGATGGCGTTGAGCGGCGTGCGCAATTCGTGGCTCATGTTGGCCAGGAATTCGCTCTTGTGGCGGTTGGCCACTTCGAGCTGCAGGCTCTTGTCCTGAATCTCGTGGAACAGGCGGGTGTTCTGGATGGCGATGGCGGCCTGGTCGGCAAAAGTCTTGAGCAGGCCGATGTCCTTGTCGCTGAAGGGCAGCGGCGGCATGCGTGTGACGTGGATCGCGCCCACGCTCTTGTCTTCCCAGCGCATGGGGGCGATGACGATAGAGAAGTTGCCCACCTTTTGGGCAATGCCGCGCAAACCCTGCGACATGTTCGGCTCGGCCAGCACATCGGGTACATGCATGACCGACAGCGGACCCGCATCGGGCATCACCGGTCGCAGCGTGTCCGCTGGCAATGGGAAGTTGTCCTTGATGGCCTCGAAGTGATCACCCAGGTGCGCCGCCAGGTAGACGCGCCCGTCGCTGCCCAATTGTGTGATGCCCACCTGCGCATTCGTGAAGAGCCGTTGGCAGCTGTGCAGGATGGCGTCAAACACCGGTTGCGTGTCCGACACCGAGCTGCTGATGACCTGCAGGATCTCGGCCGTCGCCGTCTGCTGCTCCAGCGCAGTGGTCAAGGCGGCGGTGCGCTCATCCACCTTGCGCTCCAGCCCCGCATACGACTCGCTCAACTGCGCCGTCATGCGGTTGAACTGGTCGGCCAGGCCTTCCAGTTCGTCACCCGTCTTGACCACGATCTGCTGGTCCAGGTCGCCCTGGCCGATGCGGCGCGCACCCTCGTCCAGCGTGCGGATGGGGCGCACCATGCTGCGTGCCAGCGCCGACGCGGCCAGGGCTGAAACCACCAGACCGGCCAGCAGCAGCAGGCCAGTGCGCCAGATCGAGGCATTGAGCTTGGCATAGACCTCCGACGCCGGCTGCTCGACAAAGACGCGCCAGTCCAGCCCGGCGATGGGCGCCACCGCCGTCAACACCGGCGTGCCCGACAAGTCATGCGAGAGCATCGCCGGTTCACCCGCACCGTCCCGGCTGACGGTGGCCTTGACATGGGCGAGTGCCGCCAGGCTGGTTTTGCGCAGCACCAGGCCGATGTCGGGGTCGGCCACCAGGTTGCCCGCTGCGTCCACCACATAGGCCTTGCCCTGGGTGCCGACCTTGATGCGCGAGACCACGTCCCAGATGAACTTCAGGTTTACCTCGGCCACCGTCACCGGGCCTTGGTTGCTGCCGGTGCGCAAGGCCACCGCGATGTAGGGCTCGGTCTCCTTGCGAAAGTGCACCGGCCCGTACCAGAGCTGGCCCTTCTTGGCCTGCAAATAGGCCGGATCGGCCGAGCGGTCGCGGGCCGAGCTGGCCACGTCCATGCCCAGGCGTGACACCGCAGTGCGTTCCTTGCCTTCGCCGTCGAGCATCATCACATCGGTGATTTCGGGCGCCTGGCGCAGCAGCTTCAAGAACTCCACCCGCCGCAGCTCGGGGTCGCCCGCCTCCAGCTGTGGCAGGGCCGCATAACTCAGCTGCTGGGTGATCTGGCGCATGTACTGTTCGATGCGCGAAGCCGCAGCCACCGCCTTCTCAAACTGCAAGCTGGCCAGCGCGGCCTTGTTCTCCTGGTACGAGAAGTACAGGTTGACGCCGCTGGAGATGAGCAGCACGGTGGTCACCA
>JANNEX010000295.1:0-12096 GCA_031379155.1 Rubrivivax sp. | reverse complement strand
AGGGCCCGCAGGCAGTGGCTTGCGCTGGGCGGTGCGGCAGATGCTGGTGGTGCCTGCCTGAGCATGTTCGCGACTTGTGCGCGGCGGGCGCGCGCTGAAAGGAAAAAGGGCTGACGGCGCTGAGGCGGTCAACCCTTGCAGCTTCTTGGTGGCTGGGGCTCTATCGAAAGATAGCCTGGACGAACCTTCCAACGCCAGTCATTGGCCAAGTCGCTCACCGGTTACTGCCTGAGTTACTGCAGCGAAATTGGCTTTGGAAAACCTCTTCGAACCACGGACAAGGCAGATAAGTTTAGAGCAGCCTCGGGTGCATCTTTGTTCAAGAGTCCCTTGGTGATCGATGCTTGGACGCAACACCCTGTCGCATTCGCAAGCCATGCAACTTGGGGGCCGGTCGCAGTGCGATCCCTGCCTTGGTTGCCGAGTCGACGGCAATTTGTCTGTTCGCCAACTGCGACCGTTCGTCTGCTGTGCCCCGCGGCTTTATCCGGTGCGAAGGCGCTGAGGGCGAGAGCTGATCGCCGCAATCGCGCCCGCATCCCATTGATTAATTGCGACTGCTGCCTACGAAGCACCAACCAAGCTCAGCATCTCCCGATCTGGCAGTTCATGCGCGATGGCACCCCTTGCGCCGTCTGTGACAAGATGCTCCCATCAAGGTTGCCCCGCTCGAAGGCTCGTGGATCCGGGCGCCAGGTAGACCAAAGAGGGGCCAGCGACGGCTGAAAAGCCGGACCGGCCTGAAGAGGGTGGTGCGCAATGGATGTCATGACGCTCGAGGGCGCCGAGAAGAGCGAACGCTTGGGTGTTCGTATCGATGCGACGCTCGTCAGCAAGCTGAATCTGGCGGACTTCCAAAACGCCGTGCCGATGCTCCGCGAGTTGAGCGTCACCAACGCATCCAAAGAAGATGCCCGGGACCTTGAGCTTTGGATCGAGTCCGTCCCGCCCTTCGTCAGGCCCAAGCTCTGGCACATCGACGCTCTCACGGCTGGCGCCGACCGCCGCATCACTGACCTGGATGTGCAGCTCGATGGCGCACTTCTGACGCGTCTGACAGAGGCCGAGACAGCGACCGTCACACTGTCGCTGCGCCGCCGCGATGCCGGCCCACTGAATGACTGTCAAGAAGCGCTTGCAAGCCTGCAGCGCTCCGTCGAGCTGCTGCCGCGCAACCAATGGGGCGGCATCTCGCACCATCTGCCAGACATGGTTGCCGCCTTCGTGCAGCCCAACGAGCCCGCAGTCGAGCGCTTGCTGAAGCAAGCGGCCGACATCCTGCGCAAGAACGGCAAGCACCCGGCGCTCGATGGCTACCGCGGCGGCAGCAAGCGGGCCTGGGAACTTACCTCGGCGATTTGGAGCGCTGTTGCTGCAATGGGCCTGGACTATGCGCTGCCGCCCGCCAGCTTCGAACACAGCGGGCAGAAGGTTCGCAGCCCGGCGCAGATCAGCGAGTCGGGCCTGGCCACTTGCCTCGACTTGGCGTTGCTCTTCTGCGCCGCCATCGAGCAGGCCGGCCTGAACCCGTTGGTGGTGTTCACCAAGGGCCATGCCTTCGCCGGTGTGTGGCTCAAAGCTGAAGAATTTTCGACGACGGTCGTCGACGACGTGACTGCGCTGCGCAAGCGCGTCAAGTTGAAGGAACTTCTGCTGTTCGAGACCACGCTGGCCACCCAGCGGCCTGCGCCCAGCTTCAGCTACGCAAGTCAACAGGCAGCGCAGCAGATCGCGGAAGAAAACGAAGAAGCCTTCGAGCTGGCAGTCGACATCCGCCGAGCGCGGATGCAGCGCATCAAACCGCTGGCCAGCGCTGAGAGCCCGATCGCCACGCCGGTCGCTGATCAGCCCCAGGTCGCGGAGCCGATATTCGACGAAGCACCTGACCTGCCAGACGACGACGCGCAGGCCGAACCGGACACCACGGCGCTGAACCCCAAGGACCGGCTGGCACGCTGGCAGCGCAAGTTGCTCGATCTATCTCTGCGCAACAACCTGCTGAACTTCAAGTCGGGCAAGAAGGCCTTGAAGCTGGAAGCGCCAGACGCGAGCGCGCTGGAAGATTTGTTGGCCGACGGGCAGGCGTTGAAACTGCTGGCCCGGCCCGATCTGATGGATGGCGCTGACCCGCGCGACCAGGCCATTTACGAGGGCCGCGAACGCGAAGACCTGCGCCGCGCGCACGCGCTCGACGCCTTGAAGCGCCACGAGGTGTTCATTGGCGTCGCGCAGGACGAGCTCGAACCTCGCTTGGTCGATCTCTACCGCAGCGCCCGCACCACCTTGCAGGAAGGCGGTGCCAACACCTTGTACGTGGCACTCGGGTTCCTTTCATGGAACCGCGACGACAAGCCTGGCAGCAAGTACCGCGCGCCCTTGATCCTGGTGCCCGTGACGCTGCACCGCAAGAGCATGCGCTCGGGCTTCACGCTCACGCTGCATGACGATGAGCCCAGGTTCAACCCGACGCTGATCGAGATGTTGCGGCAAGACTTCAAGCTCGACCTTGGCGTCGCCGACGGTGAACTGCCCAGGGACGATGCGGGCCTGGACGTGCGGGCGGTGTGGAAGGCCGTGTCCCGGGCCGTGAAAGACATCAAGGGGTGGGAAGTCGCCGAAGACGTGGTGCTGGCCATGTTCTCGTTCGCCAAGTACCTGATGTGGAAGGACCTGACAGCACGCACACACCAATTGCGCGAAAACCCGGTCGTCAAACACCTGATCGACACACCGCGCGAGAGCTACCCGCAGGGCGTTTCCTTCCCGAATCCGAAACACTTGGACCGCGAGTTCTCGCCTGAGCAGACCTTCTGCCCGCTGCCGGCAGATTCATCGCAGTTGTCGGCTGTGATGGCTGCCGTGCGGGGCAAGGACTTCGTGCTCATCGGCCCGCCGGGCACCGGCAAGAGCCAGACCATCAGCAACCTGATCGCGCAGTGCCTGGCTGAAGGCAAACGTGTGTTGTTCGTGTCGGAAAAAATCGCCGCGCTGGATGTGGTGTACCGGCGCTTGCGCGAGGTGAAGCTGGGCGAGTTTTGTCTTGAACTGCATTCGAGCAAGGCGCGCAAGCTCGACGTGCTGGCGCAGTTGCAGAACGCCTGGGAAGCGCAGGGCGAGGTCGATCCCGAGACCTGGCGCGCCCAGGCACGACGCCTGAAGCGGCTCCGGGACGACCTCAACGGCTACGTTGAACGCCTGCACTTCCGGCATGGCAACGGCATGAGCATCTTCGAGGCGATTGGCCGCGTGGTCGATGGTGAAGACGTGCCGGCGCTGGGCCTGCACTGGGACAGCCCCAATGCGCACGGCGCCGCTGACATGGAGGCCATGCGCGAAGTGGTGGACAGGCTGGCCGTCAACGCCGCCGCAGTGGGCCACGGCGCGCTGCTGAACAACCCCTTGGCCGCCGTTGCACGCAGCGAGTGGTCGCCCACCTGGCAGCAAGGTCTGGTGGATGCGGCACGCGCTGTGTTGCCTGCCTCGCAGGCCGTGCAGGCCGCACATGAACGGTTCACCGCTGCCATCGGCTTGCCGCCGGTGCCACTGACACGACGGGTGCGCGGCGCCATGGGTGTGCTGGCCAGGACCCTGCCCCACGCGGCGGGGCGTGACTGGCGCTTCGTGCTGCGCGCAGATGCACGCAGCATCGGCGAGCGGTTGCAAGCGGGCCTGGGCCTGCTGAACGCGCACCGGATCATTACCGACCAATTGGCCGCCGACTGGCCGCAGCCCGTGGGCGCTGCGTGCCGACTAGGCCTGCAACTGCTGGCCCAACGACGCGCGGCGCACGTGAACCTGGGGCTGCCCTGGACCGCAGACCTTGTCGCCGAACTGCACAAGGGGCTGGCGCTGCTGGATCAAGTCAGCAAGACAACGCAGCAGCTTTCAGTGTCTTATGGCGAGCAGGTCGAACAACTCAACGTGGCGCATCTGCAGCGTGACTGGGCCAAGGCCGAGAAATCCATCTGGCCGATATCGTGGTTGGCCAAGCGCAAGGTGCGCGCCGCGCTGGAGACCGCCGTCACGGGCGAAGGCGAACCCGATGTAGCGCGTGACCTGCGCTCGCTGGTGCGCATTCGGGCACTGCGGTCCGAGATCAATGCGCTGGAATTGGGGCCAGCTACCGAAGGCGTGTGGGCGGGCTTGAAAACCCGGCCTGAATTTGCTGGTGCCGCATTGCGGTTTCAGCAGATCTTGGCTGCTGCCCGGCAAGAGCATCCCTGGGCCGACGAAGCACTGGACTCGGTGGCCACCGGGCGCTGCGGCGACAAACTCGCCAAAGAGCTGGCCAAGGTCCGGACACTGAGGGCCCTGGACGCCGACATCGCTGCACTCGAGCACCTGGGGCCGGCGACTGATGGCATCTGGGCGGGGCTGGCCACTCGGGACCAGCATCTCGACGCGGCATTGACCTTCAACGCCGAGCGCGAAGCGGTGCGCAGCACCGGCAGCTTGGCGCGCGAGCACCAGAACGTGGCCAACGGTGACTGCGGCGCCGCGATGGCGGCCGACCGGCAGCGACTGCGCCAACGCGCGATGATCGAAAAACAGCTAGCGCGCTTCGACGACCTGACGGCGCTGACTACCGGCCTTTGGACCGGGCTGGGCACGCGCCAGGACGAGGTGGACAAGGCGCTGAAGTTCCAGGCCTCGATGGCGGCCGCCATTGCCAACCTGGCGGCAACGCCGGACGATATCGAAGCAGTCAAAGCACCGCTGGATAAGCTGATCGGCGAAGGCAACGCCCTGCTGGAGCCATCAGGCCTCATCGCAGCCGCTGGCCAGGCCTACCTGGAGGCCTGGGGTGCCTTGCAACCCAACATCGACAAGCTGAGCGCAGCCGGCGAGTTCACCGACGCCACCAGAGTCAGCTTCGGCGACGTGGCGCTGGACGATCTGACACAGCGCTGCGAAGCCATCATGCAGTCAGCCGCCCGGCTGAACGCCTGGTGCGCGTGGCGCAAGGTCTGCCAACAGGCCGTGTTCCTGGGCCTGGCACCCCTGGTTGCAGGCGTCGAGAACGGCGCCATCGGCCACACAGGCGTCGATGCCGTGCGGCGCGCCTTCGAGACAAGCTACAGCCGATGGTGGCTGAACGCGGTGGTCGACAACGAACCCGTCATCCGCACTTTCGTCGCAGCCGAGCATGAAAAGCGCATCGGCGATTTCCGTGCCCTGGAGGCCCAGTACACCGCACTGACGCGCGCCTGGGTGCGCGCCACGCTGTGCGCCGACTTGCCCAAACAAGACACCGTCACGCGCAATTCGGAGTGGGGCGTCTTGCGGCACGAGATGAACAAGAAGCGCGCGCACATGCCGCTGCGCACGCTAATGAGCAGCATCCCGTCTGCGCTGACCAAGCTGACACCCTGTCTGCTGATGAGCCCCTTGTCCATCGCGCAATACCTGAGCGCCGATGCCAACGCCTTCGACGTGGTGGTGTTCGACGAAGCCAGCCAGATCCCGGTGTGGGACGCGGTGGGCGCCATCGCGCGTGGCAAGCAGGTGGTGATGGTGGGTGACCCCAAACAACTGCCACCCACCAACTTCTTTGACCGCGCTGAATCGTCGGCCGATGAAGAAGACGTGGAAGGCGATCTGGAAAGCATCCTCGACGAGTGCCTGGGCGCCAACCTGCCCACCATGAACTTGGCTTGGCATTACCGCAGCCGTAACGAAAGCCTGATCGCGTTCAGCAACCACCACTACTACGGTGGCTCGCTGGTCACCTTTCCGTCGCCTGTTACCGAAGACCGGGCGGTCAGCTTCCACCACGTCAAAGGCACCTATGAAAAGGGCGGCGCACGCATCAACAAGCCCGAGGCCAAGGCGGTGGTGGCCGACATCGTGGCGCGGCTCAAGTCGCTGGGCTTTCGTGAAAGCAAGTTGACCATCGGCGTGGTCACCTTCAACACCGAACAGAAGAACCTGATTGAAGACCTGCTGGACGAAGAACGGCGGCGCGACCCCAGCATCGAGCCCTACTTCGACGACGTGGAACTGGAGCCGCTGTTCGTGAAGAACCTGGAAAGTGTGCAGGGCGACGAACGCGACATCATGTACTTCTCCATCACCTACGGGCCCGACCTGGCGGGTGCCGTGTCGATGAACTTCGGCCCCATGAACCGCGAAGGCGGCGAGCGCCGGCTCAACGTAGCCATCACCCGGGCACGGCACGAACTGCGGGTGTTCTCCAGCCTGAAGGGCGAGCAGATGGACCTGGCCCGCACACAGGCCAAGGGCGTGCGCGACCTGAAGCACTTTCTGGAATTTGCCGAACGCGGCCCACGCACATTGGCCGAAGCCACGCGTGGCAGCGTCGGTGACTTTGAGAGCCCCTTCGAGGAAGCCGTGGCTTCGGCGCTGGCCGGCAAGGGCTGGGAGCTGCACACCCAGATTGGCGCTTCGTCATTCCGCGTCGACCTTGCCGTCGTGCACCCCGACGCGCGCGGCAGCTACCTGAGCGGCATCGAATGCGACGGTGCCACCTACCACCGCAGCGCCACCGCGCGCGACCGCGACATGCTGCGCGAACAGGTGCTGCGCGGCCTGGGCTGGGACATCCTGCGTGTGTGGTCCACCGACTGGTGGGTGGACAAGGCGGGCACGTTGCAGAAGCTGGACGCCAAACTACAGGGTTTGCTGCAGGCCAGCCGGGCCAAGCGTGCGGTAGAGGCGGAAGCTGCCGAAAGAAAGCAGGCAGCAGCGATTGCGGCGGCAGCGGCCATCGCGAAGACAAGAGACGAGGCAGAACCGCTTGATGCTGCACCGGCAACCGCCTCTGGCATGAGCGGCGCAACACAGGTTCAGTTGGGGCTGGGCCTGAAGAGCCAGCCGGCTGAACAGCAGCCCGTGCAACAGGAAGCCGACCTGTATGCGCGCAACGCGGTTTGTGCTGCGGCGGCGGTGGCCGTCTTCGTGGAGTCAGACCCTGCATCCGTCGTTGACGCAGTGAAGGCCGACGCGTTCTTCGACAGCAGCTACGACGCAGTGCTGCTGGCGATGATTGCGCACGTTGTCGAAGTCGAAGGGCCGGTGCTGGACACGGTGCTGGCGCGGCGCATTGCGCGGGCGCATGGGTGGCAGCGGACGGGGGCGCGGATTCAGGAGCGGGTTGACACACTGGCTGCCACGTTGCATCGCAGGAGCGAGGAGGACGTGGGAACGTTCTACTGGGCGACGAGTAGAGGGCCGGATGTGCCATTAGTTTTTCGACGGGTGGCAAATGAGTCGACCCGGTCCGTGGACGAAATCTGCATGCAAGAGCTTATATCGCTTGCACGCGAAGTACTCGCAAGTGGGCAGTCGGGCGAGTCAGCCATGGTGGCGATGGCTCGCGAATTGGGTTTGCAGCGGCTTAGGACGGTAAGTCGAGGGCGGTTTGAGTTAGCCGTAAGAGCAGCCACGAGCGCGACAGACTGAACACAAACTGAGATCAATTGGGGCAGAGACATGCAAACGTTTCACAATCCAGACCGGTTCATGTCCGATTTGCGCCAAATTCTGTCCCAAGGCCGCAAACGGATTGGGCTGCTTGTCGGTGCCGGCGCACCGCTCTCAATACGCATAGATGCCAACGGGAGATTGAGTCCCGACGGGCACCCACTAATGCCGGGAATGGAGGCACTCACCAATGCGGCGGTGGAAGCGCTAACACCGGAGCAAGCAGTTGCTGCGAGGGCTATCCTCCATGACCTTGGGGCGAAGGCCAACATCGAGACGCTCCTTTCGAAGACGAGATTGTTCCACCAAGCACTTGGCGCTACTTTGGTAAATGGACTCAATGCGAGTGGATACTTCGAATTGGGCGCCAGTATCTGTAACAGCGTTGGGAAGGTTGTCGGTGCGCGCCTACCATCCGAGCGGAATGCATACTCGGAGTTGATTTCATGGATTGGCGGCACCGATCGGACTTACGCCGTAGAAATCTTCACAACCAACTACGATCTTTTATTTGAAGAGGCATTTGAGCGCGCGAGGAAACCCTACTTCGACGGGTTCACTGGCGGTAGCTCTCCATTTTTCGATCCAGTGACAGTAGCCAGCAACGATCTGCCGCCTCGCTGGTCCAGACTGTGGAAACTCCACGGGTCTATTGGCTGGGCACTCGAGAGTGAAGGAGTCGTCAGAGGAAGGGGGCGCGAAGCCACCCAACTGGTGTATCCGGATCACTTAAAGTATGAATTAACTCAGAAGCAACCGTATTCCGCTCTCTTCGAACGGCTCAAGCGGTTTCTGCTCACTCCGGATACGTTGTTACTCGCAATTGGATTCTCGTTTCGCGACCCGCACGTGTGTGCAGTTCTAGATGAAGCGCTGGCAATGAACTCAAACGCTGCGGTTTTTGCCTTTCAGTATCAATCGCTGAACGCCGAGGCCCCCTCGTGCAAACTTGCGCTAGACCATCCGAACATGTCAGTGTATGCGCTAGATGGGGCTGTGGTTAGCGGCGTGCCCGGTCAGTGGCGCCTTGGGGAGACGCAGAAGAACTGGGAAGATATCCGTGCAAGCTTCTGGGGCTCAAAAACACCAAGCGATTCTCCAAGCTTTCTTCTGGGCAACTTTGCACATTTCACGCGCTTCTGTGCGCTGGCACAAGCTTCAGATTTTTCTCGTCCAACAGCCGAAATTGACGCGGAATCAACTCTGTCCGCGGTAACTCCTGAGGAGGCCGCATGACTGCGGAGGATCCGACATATCTCGGAACGATCACGTCTGTTTCCGGACCGTCCGTCGCGGTGCTGCTGGCCGAGTCGTTGGCCTCCGGACTAGCAATCATCAAGGGGCACACGTATCGAGTTGCGCAGGTGGGTAGTTTCGTGCGGATACCGCAGGGCTACCAGGACTTGTACGGGATAGTGAGCGAGGTTGGCGCTTCGGCGCCAGCCCAGCGAGACGGCACATCCGGATTTGTTGGTGGAAAGTGGATGCGTGTTGAATTGGTGGGCGAAGCAATTGGTGACAGCTTTGAACGGGGACTCAGTCAACTCCCTTCGATCAATGACACGGTGCATATCGTGACCGAAGCCGACCTGCGCAGAATCTATGGTGGCGGGAGCGATGATCAGATCGTCATAGGCACGCTCTCCAGCGCGGAGAACATTTTGGTACGGTTATCCTTGGATGCCTTAGTTACGCGTCACTCGGCGATCCTGGGATCGACTGGTTCGGGCAAGTCGACGACAGTGGCTAGCCTACTCCGATCAATTGTTTGTCCGCCAGCTGGCAAGCGAGGCTCACCGGCTGCTCGAATTGTCTTGCTTGATCTTCACGGGGAATACACGTCTGCACTCGGCGACATAGCAAAGATATACAGCGCGACGCCCAATCCTGGTGAAGCGCCGTTGTATGTTCCTTTCTGGGCACTTCAGGCGCGCGAGTTGCTGAGTTTGATTGCCGGCTCCTTGAACGAAAACCAGGAAATTGCTTTCACTGACAAGATTCAGGAGATGAAAGCTCGACGCCTAGCTCAGAAACCAATCGTGGTTGGCCTTGATCCGCACTCTTTGACGGTCGACAGTCCAGTACCGTTCAGCCTGAAGCAGTGCTGGTATGAATTGATCGACTTCGAAACAACGACCTTTGTCGGGCAGCAACGAGATCAACCTGCACTCGAAGAACCAGGGGACGCCACCAGCCTTACGCCTCCTCGCTATCGCCCACACGCAATGGGTACCGTTGGGCCGTTCATGAATCAGGCTGCCAAAGGCATTCGGCGGCAATTGAATCTCGCACGGTCGCGGCTGCTCGATCATCGATATGACTTCATCCTCCATCCTGGGCCGTGGGAGCCCGATCTCAATGGAGTTTCGCCACAAGATTTGGACTCGTTGCTACAGGGATGGCTAGGGCACGAGCAACCTCTCACGATTTTCGATCTCTCCGGCGTCCCTACCGCTGTGCTTGAGCTATTGATCGGCTCGATGCTGAGAATCATCTACGAAGCCTTGTTCTGGAGTCGAGAGAAGTCAGAGGGCGGTGTACGCCGCCCGTTACTCGTTGTAATGGAGGAGGCGCATCGATACCTTCACCCCGATGACAGAGGCAACGCGGCCGCAGAGATTGTCAAGCGAATATCGAAAGAGGGGCGGAAATACGGCATCGGTGCGATGGTGATTTCGCAGCGGCCCGCCGAAGTCGATGAAACCGTGCTCTCTCAGTGCGGAACCGTAATTGCTCTTCGTCTTTCCAACCCAGAAGATCGATCCCGTGTCAAAGGTGCATTGCCTGACAATTTGGCAGGCTTGATGGACTTACTGCCGGTCTTGCGAACTGGCGAGGCTATTGTGACCGGCGAGGCAGCCAGGCTACCCGTTAGATGTCGAATTACCTTGCCTAGTATTGAGCACAGACCACAAAGCGCAGACCCCGACGTTACGCAGGCATGGGCGCAACGGCGAGTTGCCGAGGGTTATGATCGGGTAGTGGCCTCTTGGAGGGCGCAACGTACCACGGCTGTGGTAAACAGTATCGCTATTAATCGCACCTCGGTAAAGGACACTCCTGATGTGCCGCCTCAAGGAAGAAAGTGATTAGTCATGAATCGAGACTCTGTTGCCTCTTCCAATATCATTTCCATTGGTTATGACGAGCCATCGCAGACATTGGAAATAGAGTTCTTAAACGGCTCTATCTACCAATATTACAATGTGGGCGCTGCGATATACGAGGGTCTAATGCACGCGCCGTCCAAAGGGCAGTTTCTACATGCTGAGATCAAGAACGCCTACCCATTTTCGCGCGTTGGCTAACGATCTGAACCTTCTCTAAGAAATGGAAGATGCCGTGGTTATAGGCCTGGCAACAACCCCAACATCCCGCCAATTCATCGGATGGCACGTGAACATCAGAATTTGATGCCGCGTCGCCGCATCAAACAAAACCCGCTTCATCAACCCCAATCGCTCCTCATCACTGTGCACCAACGCATCATCCAAGATGATCAGCGTCGGCCGCCCCGCCTCCCGCAGCAAGTCCGCATAAGCCAGCCGGCTGATCACGCCCATCTGCTCGCGCGCACCAAAGCTCAGCGCTTCAAACGCACCTGATTCCTGCCCAGCCGGCCCGCTGCGTGTCAACGGGCCCGGGCTCAAGGTTTCGTCGATCTCCAGGTGCGCTTGCGGAAACAGCAACTGCAGATAGTGGTTCAGGTGCTTCTGCAGCGGCGCCTGAAGTTTGCGCGTCAAGGCGCCGCGTTTGTCTTTCAGCAGCTTCAGCAAGTGGTCCAGCGCGGCGGCGCGGCGGCGCAGTTCTTCGGCGCGGCGCGCCGCCTGCGCCAGGTCGCGCGCCAACGCCGCCTGCCGTTCTTCCAGGCCTTGGGCACCGGCGCTCTCAAGCTCCACCTCCAGCCGCAGCAGCGCGACCTTGCGCTCCTCGAAAGCCTTCTCCAGTTGTTCGGCACTCCTCTGAAAACGCTCGATGTCCTGCTTCAGGATGTCGGGCCGCGCTTGGGCCACCTCGTCGGCCTTCAGCTTGACTGCTGCTGCTAGCGTGGACTGCTCGGCGCGTGTGTCCACCAAAGCCTGGCTGGCCGCCTGCAGTTTGCCGCTGCGGTCGGGTGCGTTCAACAAAGCGACTGCGGCCTGGTGCTCTCGCTGCGCGCCTTCGAGTGTGGCCTGCGCGTTGCCGGTCGCCGCCTGCGCTTGGCCCAGGCTGGTGTTGATCTGTTCCAGCGCGCGGCGGGTGGCGTCCTCGGTGGCTTCAGCTTCGGACATCGGACACCGACACAGACACTGGCGACGGCTGTTCTTCATCCCGAGAGGAACTCGGGCCGCTAACGCATGGTTTCAACGTTCGCAGAAACATCTACGGCCAAACCGTGTACGCGGCAGCCCTCGCAAACCGAAACTTCGCAGGAATACGATTTCTCTTACAGTTGATTGAATAAGTCAACGTATCATGTTTTTTCATTCAAGTCAGCTTGCGGCGGAATGAAAAACTTCCTACAGTTGCCCTGTGGACTCAACTGCCCTTCCTGTTTCATTCAAGGCGTTGCTCGCGAGCCTGCCCAGAGGCGAGCCGCTGAGCACTGCGGCCTTGCAAGCACGCGGCCTCAGTGCCTTCCGGGCTTCCGCGCTGGCCCGCAGCGGCTGGCTG
>JANNEX010000247.1:0-2786 GCA_031379155.1 Rubrivivax sp. | reverse complement strand
CGCAACGCCGCACTGCTGGCGACCCTGCGCAGCCGCTTGAGCGGCCCTGCGCTGGCCTTGCCCGTCACCGATGGCCTGCGCCGCGCGGCCGTGGTGCTGGTGGTGGTCGACGCAGGCTTTGGCGCTGAACTGCCCGGCTTTGCATCACACGCAACCTGGAGCGACGAAGCTGCCTTCTTGCTGACACGCCGAGCCGCGCGCTTGAACCGCCACGCCGGCCAATGGTCGCTGCCCGGCGGGCGTGTCGACGAAGGTGAATCGGCGGCTGAGGCTGCGCTGCGCGAACTGCACGAAGAGCTGGGCCTGCGGCTGTCCGCCAGCAGCCTGATCGGAAGACTGGACGACTTTGCGACACGTTCGGGTTATGTCATCACGCCCTTCGTGGCCTGGGGCGGTGAAGTCGCCACGCTGACACCCGACGCCGCCGAGGTGGCCAGCGCACACCGCGTGCCATTGACCGAGTTGCTGCGCGCCGACGCGCCCATCCTGGACCCACCGCACGATGGCCACACCCAGCCGGTGCTGCGCATGCCGCTGGGCGAACACTGGGTGGCTGCGCCCACGGCGGCCATCCTCTACCAGTTTGCGCAGCAATGCCTGCTGGGCAAGCCCACGCCGGTGGCGCACTTTGACCAGCCGCGTTTCACGTGGGTCTGATGTAGGTTTCGCGCCGCTCGAACTGCGCCGGCACGGCGGCAATCAGCGACTGCGTCTCCCCGGGCGCAAACAGGCTGGGGAGGAACTGCGGTCGCATTGGTTGATTTGCTCGGGCGCGAGCCGCACAGGTTGACTTCGGGTTCACCACAGTTCTGAGTCTATGCCGCCACGCCGGCGCATCGCCCAACCGGGTACGCCAACGCTGTCTCGTCTGGCTTGTGACTCTGGCTACCACCGCGCGCACAATGCGCCAAACCGGCGGCACCGGCCCAACGCCAGGAAGCAGAAAATGACAAAGTGCGATGGCTTCCACTCGGTCGACACGCGCCGCAGGTGGTTGGCAGTTGGCTTGGCATTTCCAGCACTGGCCTGGACCGGCGCCTTGCGCGCGCAGGCCAAAGCGCCGGTGGTGATCGGCTGGCTCAGCACCGGCACGGCGGCAGCGGGTGAGCAAGGCAGGGCGACCTTCAACGAAAGCATGGCTGCGCTGGGCTGGAAGCTTGGCGAACAGTACGTGCTGGAAGCTCGCGCTGCAGACGGGCGCATGAACCTATTGCCGGCACTGGCACAAGAAATTGCGGCCAGGAAGCCCGCCCTCTTCGTGGCCATGCCCTCATCGTCAGCCCGGGCTGCAATGGCGGCCGCGCCATCGACACCGGTAGTACTGGCGCTGGGCGACCCGCTGGCGACGGGCTTGGTGACCAGCCTGGCAAGGCCTGACGGCATGCTCACCGGGCTGAGCAACGTCTCGACTGCGACGGGCCAGAAGGCGATCGAATTGCTGGTGGAGACGCTGCCCAAGCTGCAGCGCGTGGGGTTTCTGGCCGACTCGACGGCCCCCACCCACGCCACCACCGTGACCCTTGCGCGTCGCGCAGCCGAGCGCTTTCGCCTTGAAGCGGTCATCGTCGACATCGCCAAGCCCGAGGACATCGAGCCGGCGCTGGCGCGCTTGGCCAAGGCCAAGGTGCAGGCGCTGGTGGTCTTGCCTTCCTCCTGGTTCCAGGCCTACATGGCGAAAATCATCGAGCCTGCGCTGGTGCAGCGCTGGCCCGTTGTCGGCAATCTCGAACGGATACCCAGGCACGGTGGACTGTTCAGCTTTGGCGCCGATGAGCAAGCGCTCATTCAGCGCTCGGCCTACTACGTGGACCGCATCCTCAAAGGCGCCAAGCCCGGTGATCTGCCCATCGAGCAGCCGACCACCTTCAAGTTGTTGCTCAACCTGAAAACCGCCAAGCAGCTGGGCATCACGATTCCGCAGTCGATGCTGATTCGCGCCACCGAGGTGATCGAATGAACACACGCCGCAGATGGCTGGCGGCCGGGGTGGTACTGCCCACGCTGGCTTGGACGGGCGCCCTGCGCGCGCAGGCGAAGCCGCCGGTGGTGATTGGTTGGCTGGAAACCACCAGCCGCGAAAGCAACCTGTGGGCGACGACGGCCTTCCACGAAGGCATGGCTGCGCTGGGCTGGAAACTGAGCACGCAGTACGTGCTCGAAGAGCGGTATGCGGACGGCCGCGCGGAGCGTTTGCCGGCGCTGGCGCAAGAAATCGCGGCAACGAAACCCGCTGTCATCGTGGCAGGCACCTCCACTCCCGCCAGAGCGGCGGCGGCGGCCGCGCCGACGACGCCAGTCGTTCTTTGCAACGGGGACCCCTTGTCGACAGGCCTGGTGACCAACCTGGCACGTCCGGGCGGCATGATCACCGGGGTCAGCAACGTCACGTCGGAAACGCGTCTGAAGGTGTTCGAATTGCTGGTCGAGGCCATGCCGAAGCTGCGTCGTGTCGGGATTCTGGTCGACTCCTCGTCGCCCCGTCACGGCACCACCGTCATCGCGGCGCGCCAGGCGGCGGAGCGATTTCGTCTCGAAGCTGTCGTCTCCTACGCGGCCAAGCCGGAGGACATCGAGCCGGCTTTGGTGCAATTGGCGAAGGCCAACGTGCAGGCCTTGGTGATCATGCCTTCCACTTGGCTCAACGGCCACATGTCCACCATCATCCCGCTTGCGCTGGCGCAGCGCTGGCCAGCCGCCGGCGTCATGGCTTCGATCCCGGGGCGGGGTGGTCTGTTCAGCTATGGCCACGATGCCTCTACGGCCGTCCGGCGCTCGGCCTCTTACGT
>JANNEX010000242.1:0-3652 GCA_031379155.1 Rubrivivax sp. | reverse complement strand
GACGGGCTTGGGCGCGACAGCGCCGGTGGTCGATGGCACTTTGCCCGACCCTGGCATCGTTTTGCGGCTACATTAGCGGGGTAGATTTGAGCAAGATTGTTGTTTGACGGTTTCTTCGGTGGCTGTGGCTTTGGTCCGGTTTCCCCCTGATTCCTTGATCGGTGATTTTCTTGGCCGCTTCTGCACTGCGTTGGCATGTGCCAGCGCAGCAACCGTGAAAGGAAATCAATATGACCACGCAAACCGGAACCGTTAAATGGTTCGACGACGGCAAGGGCTTCGGCTTCATCACCCCCGACGGTGGTGGCAAGGATCTCTTCGCCCACTTCAGCGAGATTCAAAGCACAGGCGGCTTTCGCAGCCTGGCTGAAAACCAGAAGGTGCAGTTTGAAGTCAAGCAAGGCCAAAAGGGCCCGCAGGCATCGAACATTCGCGCGGCGACCTGAACCTCGCCAAGCCCTGAAAACCGCAGCTTAGGCTGCGGTTTTTTCGTTTCAGGGTGGTGTTTTAGGGTGGCACCTCGGCATCGGCCCACAAGGGCGCAGCCAAGTCCTTGGGCGCCAGGCGCAAGGCGCTGTCCAGTGCCGGCCAGGTGATGGCCAGCTGGGGGTCGTCAAAGCGGATGCTGCGCTCGCAGTCGCGTGCGTAGACATCGGTGGTCTTGTAGAGGAAATGCGTGTTGTCTTGCAGCGCCAAAAATCCATGCGCAAAACCTTCGGGGATCCACAACATGCGCCGGTTTTGCGCACTCAACTCGGTGCCCACCCAGCGACCAAAGTGGGGTGAGCCGTGGCGGATGTCCACAGCCACGTCGTAGGCTGCGCCCTGCGTCACGCGCACCAACTTGCCCTGCGCGTGTGGCGGCAACTGGTAGTGCAGGCCGCGCAGCACGCCGGCTTGGCTGCACGAGTGGTTGTCCTGCACAAAGGGCCTGGAAGGCAGGTCGCCGTTCTCATGCAGCAGGGCCTGCCAGCGCGCTTCGTTAAAGGTCTCCATGAACCAACCGCGGTCGTCAGCGAACACCGTGGGTTCGATGATGGCCACGCCGGGCAGTGAGGTGGGCAAAAACTTCATGCTCAGAAGGCCTGCTCGCGCAGCACCTGCATCAGGTACTGGCCGTAGCTGTTTTTCAGCAGCGGCGCGGCTAGCGCTTCTAGCTGGCTGGCGTTGATCCAACGCGCGCGGTAGGCAATTTCTTCGGGGCAGGCCACCTTCAGGCCCTGGCGCTTTTCCAGCGTGGCGATGAACTGGCCGGCTTCGAGCAGGCTGTCGTGGGTGCCAGTGTCAAGCCAGGCATAACCGCGGCCCATGATCTCGACCTTGAGCTGCTGCTGGCGCAGGTACTGTGCGTTGACCTCGGTAATTTCCAACTCGCCTCGCGCGCTGGGCTTGATGGCGGCGGCGATGTCGCATACCTGCTCGTCGTAGAAGTACAGGCCCGTGACGGCGTAGTGGCTCTTGGGCGCCTTGGGCTTCTCTTCGATGCTCAGGGCCCGGCGCTGCTCGTCAAATTCGACCACGCCATAACGTTCAGGGTCAGTGACATGGTAGGCAAAGACCGTGGCGCCGCTGGCCTGCCCATTGGCGCGTGCCAGCAAGGGGCCGAAGTCGTGGCCGTAGAAGATGTTGTCGCCCAGCACCAGCGCGCTGGGTTGGCCGCCGACAAAGCTGCGCCCCAGGATGAAAGCCTGCGCCAGGCCGTCGGGGCTGGGCTGCACGCAGTAGCTCAAGTTCATGCCCCAGCGGCTGCCGTCGCCCAGCAGGGCTTGAAAACGCGGTGTGTCCTGCGGCGTGCTGATGACCAGCACCTCGCGCATGCCGGCCAGCATCAGCATCGACAGCGGGTAATAGACCATGGGCTTGTCGTAGACCGGCAGCAGTTGTTTGCTGACGGCCAAGGTGGCCGGGTGCAGGCGGCTGCCGGAGCCTCCGGCCAGGATGATGCCTTTGCGTGTCATGCGGATTTCTCTCAAGATTCAGACCACCACTTCAGCCAGCATGCGCTGCACGCCCAGCTGCCAGTGGGGCAGGGTGATGTCAAAGGTCTGGCGCAGCTTGTGCGTGTCCATGCGTGAATTCAGCGGCCTGCGTGCCGGCGTGGGATAAGCGGATGTCGGGATAGTCAGCACACGATCAGGAGTGACCTTGATGCTGGCCCCGTGCGCGCGTGCCCACTCGATGACAAACTGCGCGTAGGCATGCCAATTGGTGTCGCCCGCAGCCACGCAGTGGTAAGTGCCGGTGTGCGCTGCGTTGGCACGCAGCGCGGGCAAGACATGCGCACTCACGTCGGCCAGCAACTCGGCACCCGTGGGCGCACCCACCTGGTCGGCAATGACTCTGAGTTCGTCGCGCTCGGCCGCCAGGCGCAGCATGGTGCGTGCGAAGTTTCCACCCCGCGCGGCATAGACCCAACTGGTGCGCAAGATGATGTGGCGGCAGCCACTGGCGCGTATGAGCTCTTCGCCTTCGAGCTTGGTGCTGCCATAGACGCTGAGCGGCGCGGTCGCCGCAGTCTCTTCTCGTGCGTGATCGCCACTGCCATCGAAGACATAGTCGGTGCTGAAGTGCAGCAGGCAAGCCCCGGTGGCGGCGGCTTCGCGGGCCAGCACACCGGGCGCGGTGGCGTTGATGCGCCGCGCCAAATCGGGTTCGGCTTCGGCTTTGTCCACGGCGGTGTGGGCGGCGGCATTGACGATGGCGTCGGGGCGCACACGGCGCAGCAGCTGCAGCAGCGAATCAGGGTCGGCAAAGTCGGCCTTCATTTCACCCGGCGAATCAAAGTCGCAGGCCACCACTTCGCCCAGCAGTTGCAACGACCGCTGCAACTCCCAGCCCACCTGGCCACCCTTGCCGAGCAGAAGAATCTTCATCGTGCCACGTAGTTCTTGGCCAACCACTCGCGGTAGCCACCACTTTGCACGTTAGCCACCCAGTCGGCGTTGGCCAGGTACCACTGCAAGGTCTTGCGTATGCCGGTCTCAAAAGTTTCGGCCGGGCGCCAACCCAGTTCACGTTCGATCTTGCGCGCGTCGATGGCATAACGCCGGTCATGACCGGGGCGGTCTTTGACGTGGGTGATGAGCCGGCTGTAGGGCCCGTGTGCGCTGGGCCGCAGTTCGTCAAGCAAGGCGCACACGGTGTGCACGATGTCCTTGTTGGTCTTTTCGTTCCAGCCACCGATGTTGTAGGTCTGGCCTGGTCTGCCGCCGGTCAGCACGCTGCGGATGGCGCTGCAATGGTCGCCGACATAGAGCCAGTCGCGCACCTGCTGGCCGTCGCCGTAAATGGGCAGCGGCTTGCCGGCCAGGGCGTTGACGACCATCAACGGGATGAGTTTTTCGGGGAAGTGATAGGGCCCGTAGTTGTTGCTGCAGTGGGTGGTGAGCACCGGCAAGCCATAGGTGTGGTGCCAGGCGCGCACCAGGTGGTCGCTGGCAGCCTTGCTGGCCGAGTAAGGGCTGTTGGGCTCATACGGATGGCCTTCGGTGAAGGCCGGGGCGCCGGGTGACAGGCTGCCAAACACTTCGTCGGTGCTGACGTGGCAAAAGCGAAAGGCCGCCTTGGCGTCGCCTTCTAGTGCAGACCAGTAGCTGCGTGTGGCTTCCAGCAGTTTGAAGGTGCCGTCCACATTGGTTTGCATGAAGGCGCC
>JANNEX010000188.1:0-6226 GCA_031379155.1 Rubrivivax sp. | reverse complement strand
ATCATGAAAAAGCTCTTCATTGCCGCTGCCCTGAGTGTTTCGGCCCTGGCCTCACAGGCCGCTGACATCGTCGACACGGCCGTGGCCGCTGGCAGCTTCAAAACCCTGGCTGCTGCACTGCAAGCGGCCGGCCTGGTCGACACGCTCAAGGGCAAAGGCCCCTTCACGGTGTTTGCGCCCACCGACGAAGCTTTCGCCAAAATCCCTAAGGCTGACCTGGACGCCTTACTAAAAGACAAAGCCAAGCTGACGGCCGTCTTGACCTACCACGTGGTCAGCGGCCAAGTCATGGCCAAGGACGTGAAGGCCGGCAAGGTCAAGTCGGTGCAAGGCAGCGAGTTGACCTTGGGCACGACTGGCGGCGTCACGGTGGACGGCGCCAAGGTTGTGAAGGCCGACATCGTGGCCAGCAACGGCGTCATCCACGTCATCGACAGCGTGGTGCTGCCCAAGTGATGTTGTTCAACTGATAGGGCGGCGGGCTAGAACGTGTAGCCCGCCGACACCGCTTTGCCTGACATGGGTTCGAGCAAGCGCAGCAGCGGCTTGAGCGGCACGTAGCGGCTGGCCACGCGCGTGGCATAGCCAAAAAAGCGCGGCAAGTCTTGTGCGTAGCGCGGCTTGCCGTCGCGGTGCTTCAGGCGGCAGAAGATGCCCAGCACTTTCAAGTGGCGCTGCAAGCCCATCCACTCCAGCGCGCGCCAGAACTCGCCAAAGTCGGCGTCCACCGGCAGGCCGGCGGCGCGCGCCTGTTGCCACCAGCGCACGGCCCAGTCGAGTTCTTGTTCTTCGCTGTGGCTGATGAAGGCGTCGCGCAGCAGCGAAGCCAGGTCGTAGCTGATCGGGCCGCACACGGCATCTTGAAAATCCAGGATGCCGGGGTTGAGTGCAGCATCAGGGCTAACCATCAAATTGCGCGGCATCCAGTCGGCGTGTACTGCCACTTGCGGTTGCGCCAGGGCGCTGTCAATCAGCAGCCGGTGGGTGCGCTGCCAGCGTTCGTGTTCGATGGGCGTCCAGGTGATGCCAAATTCGCGCTGCACGCACCATTCGGGGAAGAGCGCCAGTTCGCTGGCCAGCAGGGCTTGGTCAAAGGGCGGCAAGCTGGCGGCCGGCACCTTGAGCTGGAACTGAACCAGCGCGCTCATGGCCGCGCGCATCAGGGTGTCGGCTTGTTCGGGCGTGGCACTGGTCAGGGCTTCCAGGTACAGCCTGTCGCCCAGGTCAGTGAGCAGCAAAAAGCCTTGTTCTTCATCGGCTTCCAGCACCTGCGCGCCGTGCAGGCCGGCCTCTTGGATGAGCCCAGCCACATGCACAAAAGCACGCACGTTTTCCTGCGGCGGCGGTGCGTCCATGATGATGCGGCTGCCGCTGCTGGCGTGAATGCGCAGGTAGCGCCGAAAGCTGGCGTCGGCCGATGCGGCGCACAGCGTCTGGGCTTGCAAGCCGTGGCGCGGCGCGATTTGGCACAGCCACGCTTCGAAGGCCTGTTGACGGCTGGCGCTGGTCCAGCTCACCGGGGCTTGGGGGTCAGTGATGGTGGGTGCCCTCATGGATAATCGATTCTACAAATGCACCTGCGCTTTTTCGGCTCACCCCACCCGCATGCGAATCCCTCTGTTGGCCCTGGCCGCCGCGCTGTCGGTGGGCCACGCCAGCAGCCAGACGGCAACGTCAGGCCTGCAACCCAGCACCAGCCTCAAGCCGCTGCCACGCTCTGACGCCACGCGGCGTTTGCCTATCGTGCTGCAAGCGCAAAGCATGCGCAGCCAGCTGGAACAAGAGACGGTGGCCGAAGGCGACGTGGAACTGCGCCACGGCGGCCTGGTGATACAGGCCGACCGCCTGTCTTACGACACGCCGACCGATCTGGCCAGTGCGCGCGGCCATGTGCGCGTCACCCGCGACGGCGCGGTCTATTCGGGGCCTGCGCTCGAGGTCAGCGTGCAGCGCTTTGAAGGCTACTTCTTGCAGCCGAAGTTTGAGTTCTTGACCCTGGGCGCCGGTGGCCGTGCCGACCGCATTGACTTCCTGGGCCAATCACGCAGCCAGGCGACGAATGCGATCTACACCAGTTGCCCGCGCGAAGACGGCGCCGAGCCGGCTTGGGTGCTGCAAACCGACAAGGTCACGCTGGACCTGGACGCCAACGAAGGCATCGCCGAAGGCGCGGTGCTGCGCTTCTTGGGCACGCCCATCCTGGCTCTGCCGACGCTGAGTTTCCCGCTGGGCGACGCGCGCAAATCGGGCTGGCTGCCACCGTCCATCAACCTGGACAACCGCAGCGGCCTGTCGGTGTCGGCGCCCTATTATTGGAACATTGCACCCAACCGCGACGCCACGCTGTCGCCACGCCTGATCACGCGGCGCGGGGCCGCTGTGGACAGCGAATTGCGCTACCTCGAGCCCACGCTCGATGGCATCGTGCGCCTGGACTGGTTGCCACACGACCAGGTGGCCGGCCGCTCGCGCGAGGCTTTGCAGTGGCAGCACGATGGCTTGCTGCCAGCGGGCTTTCGCGTCAGCCTGAACCTGGCGCGCGTGTCCGATGCCGACTGGTGGAAAGACTTCCCCGACGCCAGCCGCAGCTTCACGCCGCGCTTGTTGCCAGCACGTTTGGGGGTTGAACGCACACTCGATTTTTCATTCGGCAGCGGGGCTGTTTATGCACGGCTGTTGCGCTGGCAAGTGCTGCAAGCCAGCGACTCTTTCATCAGCTCGCCCTATGAGCGCAGCCCGCAGATCGGCGTGCAACTGGCGGGGCAGGCCGGGGCTGGGCTGGAGTTCAGCGTGCAAGGCGAATACAACCGCTTCACCTTGCCACACGATCAGGCCGCGCTCGGTCAACGCAGCACGGGCGACAGGTTGCACTTGTTGGCATCACTCAGCCGGCCTTGGCGTGAACCGGGCTGGTGGCTGGTGCCCAAGCTGTCAGTGAATGCCGCCAGTTATGACAGCACACGGCTGTCGCCCACGGCGCTGGTCAACGCCAGCCGTGTCATTCCCAGTTTCAGCCTCGACGCCGGCCTGGAACTCGAGCGCAGCACCGAAGCTTTTGGCCGCGCCCTGCACCAGACGCTGGAGCCGCGTTTGCTCTACGTCAGCACGCCTTACCGCGCGCAAAGCCAGTTGCCCAATTACGACTCGGCGGCCAAGGACTTCAA
Organism: Rubrivivax sp.; assembly: GCA_031379155.1. GTDB lineage: Bacteria > Pseudomonadota > Gammaproteobacteria > Burkholderiales > Burkholderiaceae_C > Rubrivivax. The sequence goes on along the minus strand of JANNEX010000188.1, from coordinate 3,062 downwards.
CTTTGTCTCGCTGTACAGCGACAACGCCTTTTCGGGGGTGGACCGGGTGTCTGACTCGCACCAAATCACCGCCGGCTTCACCACCCGCCTGGTCGACGCGCAAAGCGGCGCCGAAGCCTTGCGCCTGGGCCTGGTGCAGCGCTATTTGCTGCGCACCCAGCGCGTGACGGCGCAGGCCGACGGCACACCCGACGGCGCACCGCTGGAGCAGCGCTTTTCAGACGCGCTGCTGGTCGGTTCGACCAGCGTGCTGCCGGGCTGGACGCTGGACGGTGCGGTGCAGTACAGCCCCGACATCCAGCGCTCGGTGCGTTCCATCGTGGGCGTGCGCTATTCGCCGGGGCCCTATCGCACCGTCAGCACCACCTACCGGCTGGCACGCGGGCTGTCCGAACAGCTGGAAGTGGGCTGGCAGTGGCCGCTGTACGGCGCCAGCGCCAGCACCGGTCGCGCCATCACGCCCAGCGGCGGCGGTTGCAGTGGTGCCTGGTACTCGGTGGGCCGCTTCAACTACAGCACCAAAGACCGGCGCCTGACGGATTCGGAGCTAGGCCTGGAGTACGACGCCGGCTGCTGGATAGGCCGCGTCGTGGCCGAGCAGTTGTCCACTGGGCGCACCCAGGCGACCACGCGTTTGCTGATCCAGCTGGAGTTGGTGGGCCTGTCGCGCATAGGCTCCAACCCGCTCAAGGTCTTGAAGGACAATATCCCCGGTTACCGCCTGCTGCGCGAAGAGCGCAGCCCAGGCACGTCGCCGATGGAAGATCGGCCTACCGGTTTTGTGGTTCCATGACTGACAGACTCTGTTTTGCTCTGCGTGTTGCCCCGCGTCCTGGCCCGCGCCATGCCCTGTGCGCCTTGACCCTGGCGCTGTGGGCCGGTGCCGCTTTGGCGCAGGCACCCGTGCCTGTACCCGCGTCCACACCCGCGTCCACACCCGCGACCGCAACTGCCACGGCGGCAGCCGCAGCCGCAGCCGCCAGGGGCCCACGCAATGGCGACTACATCGCCGTGGTCGTGAACCAAGAACTGGTCACTGCCGGCGAGGTGGAACGCCGCATCGAGCGCGCTCAGGCCGACGCTGGCCGCGCCGGCCAGCGCCTGCCGCCCGAGGCCGAGTTGCGCCGCCTGGCGCTGGACGCGCTGATCGACGAGCGCGCCATGATCACGTCGGCGCGTGAAAGTGGCATGAAGGTGGATGAGCCCGAGATTGACCGCGCGGTGCAAAACATTGCGCTTCAAAACCAGATCACGCTGGACGTGCTGCGCGAAAGGCTCAAGGGCGAAGGCATCGACTACGGCCGTTTTCGCGCCAACCTGCGCGACCAGATCATGATCGAGCGGCTGCGCGAGCGTGAGGTCTACCAGCGCATCCGCATCAACGACGAAGAGATCGACAAGTACCTGGAAGAACGGCGCCAGGCAGCGAATGCCGACGCCGAGACCAACCTGGCGCAGATTCTGGTCACGGTGGCCGAAGGCGTGCCGCCGGCCGAATTGGCGGCGCGCCGCGCCATCGCCGAAGGCGCGCTGGCACGGGTGCGCAGCGGCGAAGACTTTGCCAAGGTGGCCACCGAGCTGTCGGAAGACGGCAACCGCGCCAAGGGGGGCGAGATGGGTTTGCGGCCGGCTTCAAGGCTGCCCGACATCTTTGTCGAGGCCACCAAGAATTTGAAGAGCGGTGAGGTTGCGCCCACGCTGCTGCGCTCGGGTGCCGGCTTTCACGTGCTCAAGGTGATCGAACGCAAAGAGGCCGGTTTGGGCCGCGTGACGCAAACCCGCGCGCGCCATGTGCTGCTGCGCACCTCGCCGCAGCTCAACGCAGAAACGGCGTCCAAACGCCTGGCCGAATACCGGCGCCAGATTGAAACCGGCAGCAAGACCTTTGAAGAAATTGCGCGCCAGTTCAGCGAAGACGGCAGCGCGGCCAGTGGCGGTGACCTGGGCTGGTCGTCACCTGGCGTCATGGTGCCCGAGTTTGAAACTGCGATGAACGAGTTGGCCATCAACGGCCTGTCAGCACCCGTGGTTTCGCGTTTTGGCGTGCACCTGATCCAGGTACTGGAGCGGCGTGAAATGGCGCTGGAAGTCAAACAACTGCGCGAACAGGCGCGCGGCGCCATGCGCGAACTGCGCTTTGACCAGGCCTACCTCGACTGGACCAAAGAGCTGCGCTCGCGCGCCTACGTCGAGTACCGCGAGCCGCCGCAGTGAAAACTGCCGGTCGGCCAAGCCGGCCGGCGCACAGCCCTGGCGCGCAGGGCCAGCATCAGGCCAGAAAGCGCTTTGGCCAGCACTTCTTGGTCGACGACGGCGTTATCGACGCCGTCGTGCGCGCCATAGCCCCAGCGCCCGGCCAGGCGCTGGTGGAAATTGGCCCCGGCCTGGGCGCCATGACGCAGCCGCTGCTGGAACGCTGCGGCGCACTCACGGTGATTGAGCTTGACCGTGACCTGGCCGCGCGCCTGCGCAAACGGCCCGGCCTGGCGGTCGTCGAAGCTGACGTGCTAACGGTTGACTTCAGTGCCATGGCGGGCGCTGCCGGCCAGCCGCTGCGCGTGGTGGGCAACCTGCCCTACAACATCAGCACGCCCATCCTGTTTCACCTGCTGGAGCACAGTGCGGCGGTGCATGACCAGCACTTCATGCTGCAAAAAGAAGTGGTCGAGCGCATGGCCGCCGCACCCGGCAGCAAGGCTTATGGCCGCCTGAGCGTGATGCTGCAATGGCGCTATCAGATCGAAGCCGTGCTCGACGTGCCGCCCGACGCTTTTGATCCGCCACCGCGTGTGGACTCAGCCGTCGTGCGTATGCGGCCGTTGGCGCTGGACCGCTCGGTGGATGCGCAACGCCTGTCAGCCCTGGTGGCTTGCGCGTTTTCGCAGCGGCGCAAAATCTTGCGCCACACGCTGGGGCGTTGGTTGGAAGAGCAGGGCGTGGAGCTGCCTTTTGACTTGCAGCGCCGCGCCGAAGAAGTGCCGGTGGAGCAGTACCTGGCGCTGGCGCGCCGCCCTGCTTAATTCAACCTGCGCAAGCCGCAAAAAAGCCCTCGCAAGGAGGGC
>JANNEX010000183.1:0-2423 GCA_031379155.1 Rubrivivax sp. | reverse complement strand
GGCCTGGCTTCGTTTGTTCTGCTGCTGACTGCCGCAACGCAGCGGCTGTGGCGGGCCACGGCGCAGGGTCGGGCCAGGGCTGCCACCCACGCCGCCACCTTGGCGGCGGCATTGGCGGGTATGTTGATGGTTGGCCTGGTGGACAGCCTCTTCGACATGCCACGTGCCACCTTCCAGGCCCTGCTGCTGTTGATGATGGCCTTGGCGCTGCCGCGCGCCCTCAAGACCGCAGCCGTTGCGCCACCAATGCCACCAGCCAGGGCCGCGCCTGGGCCTGCCAAGGTGTGAACCTGCACAACTGGTGCAGGTCGTCGCCATGGCGTGCCACGCCGGGTGATGTTGAGACGGCGGCTTTGAAACCCAGCTCGCGCACCAGGCTGGCGTGCGGCTCAAGGTAGTCCTTGCCTGGCCGGCCATTGGGGTAGGCAAAGGTCGTCACTGGGGCTTGCAGCCAATGCTGCAACTGCATGCGGCTGCCGTCGATCTGCGCCCGGGCGTCGGCATCTGACAGGGTGGCCAAGATGGGGTGGTTGACCGTGTGCGCCCCAATGCCCATGCCGACGCGGTGCAGCGCCTGGACCTGGTTGCGCGTCATCATCAAGTCCTGCGGCAAGGCGGGGCTGCCACAGGCAGTGTGCAGGTCCGACAGGAACTCTTCGCGCCCGGCTAGGGTTTTGTATTTGGCCAGCGGCAACAGCCGGTCGATGAGTGCACGGCGCTGCGCGGGCTGGATGATTTCTTCGCGCCCCAGGCCCAGGCCCGACAGATCCACCGCGTCAAGCGTGCAGCGCCTGATGCATTCAATCACCGTGTCGTTGAACATCCTGCCGCCGTCGATGAAGCCGCTGGCGATGAAAAAAGTGGCGTGCAAACCGTGCCGACGCAGGATGGGCAGTGCCACTTCGTGGTTGTCGGCGTAGCCGTCGTCAAAAGTGATGCACAGCGCGCGCGGCGGCAAGGTGTCGCAGGCCAGCCGCTCGGCGGCTTCTTCCAGGGGCAAGACACAAAAGCTGCGCGCGACCAGCGCCATCATGTGATCAAAACGCGCGCCGTCCACTTCGTTGGGGAACAGCGTGTCGCGCTGGGGGGGCACGCGGTGGAAGATCAGCGTCGACAGGCACGCGCCGCGCACCCGGTCGGCGCTGGCGGCGAGTGCGCGACTGGCCCGTGCCAGGCCCCAGTCCAAAACCGACACGGTCACGCCGACTTTTCCGCCAGTGGCCTATCCAGCGGCTGACCCAGCGGCATGACCAGCGGTTTTTCCAAGGTCACCAAAATCCAGCCACGCAAGAACTTCAGCGCCTCGACGTTGGCAATCAGCTTTTCGTAGCACATGCCGATGAAAAACGCGACCGCATTGAAGAGCAGGTAGTTGGGATACTGGCTGACGTACTCGAAGCGGCTAACGATGAGGCCTGAATCGCGCGACAGCCGATTCACGGCGCGCCGCGTGTTGGTGCGGTAGGCGGTGGGGAAGGTGTCCTCTTCGGCCCGGCCCTCCACGGCCTTGACAACGTGGCCGTGGAAGCGATTGGGCACCAGGCGCGCGATCTGGGTGCCGTAGTCCCACATGTTGGCGGTGAGGAAAATGATCTTGCCGCCAGGGCGCAGGACACGCGAGAGTTCGCGGTAGACCGAGTCCGGGTCGGTGAGGTGTTCAAACACGCTGCGCGACATGATCAGGTCGACACTGGCGTCCTTCAAAGGCAGATTCGCCAGGTCGCACTTGTGGGTTTCGATAGCCTCAGGCACATCGCGAAAGTCGACCATTTCAACGCCAATCAGGTGACGCGCGCGGCCCAAGAACTTGCGCAGCACTGGCGCCGAGCGGCCGCAGCCGGCGTCGAGCAAAACGCTCTCGCCCTGGCGCAGGCTTGCGCCCACGGCAGCCTCGAAAATCCGGTAGGGATGTTTGTCGTACTCGTAAAAGCGATCACGCAGTTTGGCCGCGGCGGTGGTCATGGGTGGGTCCGTGAAGTTTGGAGGGGCTGATTGGCGGCCGGCACTGGGTGAGGGCTGAGCTGGCGCGCCTTTCGCGTCTCACGAACAGTGGCGTCGGCAAGCACGACAAAGCCGACTATGTAGTAGATGACGTCCAGGTGCATGAGCGAAAGAAAGGCGCCACCAAAGGCATAGCCCACCAGCGAAACCTGCACCATGCGCGCCAACTGCGGCACCCAGTCCGAGAACTCGGGGTCGTCACGCGTGCTCTTGGCCAGCCGCCCCGCCACAAACCAGGTCATGACACCGATGAGCAAAAAGAGAATCAGCCCCGGGAAGCCGTGTTCACCCAGCGCTTGCAAATAGATGCTGTGCGCCACCCAGACCTGGCCGCGGAAGCTGGCAAATTCGGGGTCGGTGGGTGCGAAGCGATTGAAGATGCCCAGGTTGTCGGTGCCAAAGCCCGCGCCGAGTATCGGCCG
>JANNEX010000744.1:0-2874 GCA_031379155.1 Rubrivivax sp. | reverse complement strand
ACAGCCAAGGGCCGCACACGCCCCGAGCGGATGTGCGGCAGCGCAGCGGCCAGGCCCGGGAACATGGCCTGCGTCTGGCCGCCCAGCAAGTCGGTAAAGGCCGGCGCAATGCCACGGTAAGGCAGGTGCACCATGAAGCTGCCGGCGACTTGTTTGAAGAGTTCCATCGACAGGTGCGTGAGTGAGCCCTGCCCCGCCGATCCATAACTCAGCTTGGCCGGGTTGGCCCTGAGGTAGGCCACAAACTCCTTCATCGTGTTCACGGGCAAGGCGGCGTTGACGACCAGCACATTGGGTGTGGTGCCAATCATGCCCACAGGCGTGAAGTCCTTGATGGCGTCGTAGGGCAGCTTGCTGCGTGTGGCCGGGCTGGTGCCGTGGGTGGCCACGTAGGCTTGCATCAGTGTGTAGCCGTCGGGCTGCGCCTTGGCGGTGGTCTGGCAGGCAATGGCACCGCCGCCGCCGCCGATGTTGTCGACCACGATGGTTTGATTCAGCAGCTTGCCCCAGCGTTCGCACACCGTGCGGCCCACCAGGTCTGAGCCGCCACCCGCGGCCACCGGCACGATGTAGCGCAGCGGCTTGGCCGGGAAGCTTTGGGCATGGGCCCCAGGCAAAGCCAGGGCCGCAGGTGCGGCGGTAATGAAGGTGCGTCGTTGCATGGGTTAGCGGGCTCTGAACTTAGAACTCGAAGCCGCCGGCACCGCGCAGTGCGCGCGTCTCTTGACTGGTCAGCAGGCTGATGAACTGCTGCGCCAATGCGCCGTTTGTGGCGGCGGCAGTGCTGGCTGCGGCGCTGTAGACGGTGGCCAATTCGAACCGGTCGGGCAATGGCGCCACCAGTTGCACGCCGCTGGTGTAGTTGATCTCGGTAATCTGGGTGCAGCCGATCGCAGCAGGGTCGGCAGCCGCCGCCATCTCACGCATGGCGATGGCGCCAGCGGGGTAAGTGCGAAAGCGTGGGCGCAAGGCTTCAAGCACACCGAGCGCTTGCATGACGCGCGCAAAGTGGATGCCCGCAGTGGCACGTTGCGGGTCAGGAAAGTAGATGGCACTGCTGGCCAGCAAAGCGGCTTTCAGACCTTCGGGTGTGGCCGCGCTGGGCAATGGCGCGCCGCTGTTGACGGCAATGCCGGTGCGCACACGGCCCAGGTCGGCACGGCTGTTGGCCAGCAAATGGCCATCGCTGACGAGGCTGTTGATCATGGCCTGGGTGACGACCATCACGTCACAGGGCTGCCCCGCCAGCAGCGCCTCTTTCATGGCGCCCACAGCGCCAAACTGCGCTGCGATGGTGGCGCCGGTGTGCGCCAGAAACTGCGCTTGCAGCGCCTTGACAAGGCCTTGCGCCGCGCCGGCACATAAGAGATGGAGTGGGGTCATGGGGTCAAGTCGGTGAGCTTGGATTCATTGTCCATCGCCGCCACGATGCGCTGCGGCGTCAGGGGCAAGTCGCGCACGCGCACACCCAGTGCATCGAAGAGTGCATTGGCGATGGCGGCGGCGGTGGGGCCCAGCGATGCTTCGCCGGCACCCAGCGATGGATGCGACGACGGCACCAGCTGCACGACGACAGTCGGCACTTCAGAAAAGCGCAGCAAGGGATAGTCGGCCCAGCCTGCGTGCGTGGCCCGTGCCGATTCTTTGAGCGCCCAACTGGTGGCCTGGATGGCGCCGCCTTCGATCTGCTGCGCCACACCGTCGGGGTTGACGGCCAGGCCCACGTCGACGGCCATGAACAAGTGCCGCACGCGCAGTTGCGCGCCGGCATGCACCTGGGCCACCACCGCGCACCAGGCGCCGGTGTTCTTGTAGCGGGCGTAGGCCAGGCCGTGACCCACGCCTTCTTCGCGTTGCTGATGTCGCTGCGTCCACGCTGACATGTCCGCCACCGCTTGCAACACAGCCAACGCGCGTGGGTCGTGCTGCAAGTGTTGGATGCGCAAGGCCAGTGGATCAGCATTTTGGAAACGCGCAATCTCGTCCATGAAACTCTCAGCCGCGAACACATTGCCAAACGCGCCCAGGCTGCGCAGCGCAGAACTGCGCCGCTGCGTCTGCACGCTGTGGCAACGCACACGCAGCGCGGCAAAGTCATAGGGCGGCACGGCGTTGCGCTCAGCGCCGCCGCCCACGGCCAAGGGCATGTCGATGGACGGTGGCGCGGCGTGAGCTGGCGCCACTTGCCAGGCACCCAGCAGGGCTGGCGTAACTGCACGGCCGGGCCGGCGGCTGTGGCCAGGGCTGACTGTGTCGTGCTGCCAATGCTGGATGCGGCCCTGCGCGTCCAGCCCCGTTTGCAGCGTGATGTGCATGGCCGGGCCTTGCGGCGAATGGCTCAGCTCGTCAGCACGGCTCCACTGCACGCGCACGGTGTGGCCGGGCATGGCGCGCGCCAACCAGGCGGCGTCAAAGGCCACGTCGTCGGCGCCGTTGTGGCCGTAGCAGCCAGCGCCTTCAGCGTGAGTCACGCGCACTTGCTGGGTGTCGACACCAAAGGCCAGCGCCAAGTCACGGCGCAGGTTGAAGATGCCTTGGCTGTGGCTCCAGACGTGCAGACTGCCTCGTTCGTCCCAGTGCGCCAGGGCACAGCTCAGGCCAATGGAGGCGTGTGCGATCCAGGGTTTCGAGTACACCGCTTTGAGCGTTAGGCGGGCTGAGTCTTCCTGGCCGCATTCGGCCACGACGCGGGTGGTGGCCGGCAGCGTATGCAAGTCCGCCGCTGCTTCGCCGGCGGGTGGCAGGTCTTGCCAACGTGCGCCGGCCGCCAGCACCGCCAGCGCTGCATCGGCTTGCGCCGAGGTGTCGGCCACCAAGCCCAGCAAGGCGCCACTGCGCAAGACCAGGCGCACGCCAGGACAAGCGCGCGCAGCC
>JANNEX010000027.1:0-13601 GCA_031379155.1 Rubrivivax sp. | reverse complement strand
GCAGCCGGCGCAGCAAGAACTCATTGACCGCCTGATGTTTGCGCAAGCCAACGAAGCCGCGCGCTGCTATGAAGAGAAGGTGCTGCGCTCTGTGGCGGACGCCAACATCGGCAGCATCTTCGGCTGGGGCTTTGCGCCCTTTCAAGGCGGCGCCTTGCAGTTCATCAACGCCATGGGCGCGGCGGCTTTTGTGAAGCGCGCGCGTGAACTGGCGGCCCAGCATGGCGCGCGTTTTGAGCCTGCTGCCGTGGTCGTGCAACAGGCCGCACAGGGCGGCCGTTTTGAGGACAGCCCAGCCGGCTGATTGAACGGACTCAGGGCAACGCCGGCAGCACCGTGCCCCGGCATTCGCCAAAGCCGATGCGCCGCAGGCCATCAGCCACACAGGCACCACGCAGGATGACGGTGTCGCCGTCTTCCAAGAAACTGCGCGTCTCGCCACTGCTGAGCAGCAGCGGCTGACGGCCGGCGTTGCTGAGTTCCAGCATCGAGCCGCCCTGCCCGGCCTCGGGCCCCGACAAGGTACCGGTGCCTAACAAGTCACCGGTGCGCATATTGCAGCCGCCCACGGTGTGGTGCGTGACCAGTTGCGCCAGCGTCCAAAAGGCGCTGGCGTAGCTGCTGTGCATCAGGCGGTCACCGGGGTGTTTGGCAGCCTTCATCTTGGCGGTTTGCAGCCACACTTCCAGGCCGATGTTGAAAGCCCCGGCAGCGCGGTTGTGTGCGCTGTCCAGGTAGGGCAATGGCTGCGGGTGCGGCGGCGCACGTGTGAAGGCCAGTCGAAACGGCGCCAGGGCCTCCATGGTCACCACCCAGGGCGAGATGCTGCTGCCGAAGTTCTTGCTCAAAAACGGCCCCAGCGGCTGGTATTCCCAGGGCTGGATGTCGCGTGCGCTCCAGTCGTTGAACAGCACCAGACCGAAGAGGTGGTCTTCGGCTTCATCCATGGCTATGCGGTCGCCCAGGGCGTTGCCCTTGCCGACAAAGGCGCCCAGTTCCAACTCAAAGTCCATGCGGCGGCTGGCTTGCAGTTTGGGCTCAGCGGCGTCCAGCGTCTTCACCTGTCCTAACGGCCTGTGCAAGCCGTGCCCGCTGAGCACGATGGACGAGCTGCGCCCGTGGTAGCCAATGGGCACCCAGGCGTAGTTGGGCAGTAAGGGGTTGTCGGGCCGAAACATCTTGCCCACCGTGGTGGCATGGTGGATGCTGGTGTAGAAATCGGTGTAGTCGCCAATCGCGCAGGGCATGGCCATCTGCGCCGCGCTTTGTGGCACCAGGCAAGTCTCAAGGAAAGGGCCTTGCATGCTGTCGGCCAGCAAAGCTTCAGACAAAGCCGCACGCACCGCGCGCCAGGCCGGCCGGCCCCTGGCCATGAAGCTGTCCAGCTGGCCCTGCGCCAGCGGCTCGAGCAGTGGCACCACGCCGTCAGCCCAGGGGCACATTTCGGCGGCCACGCGCAGGTCAAGTATCTGGTCGCCAATGGCCACACCCACACGCAACGGCTCATCCACACCCAGGCGCTTGAAGCGGCCGTAGGGCAGGTTCTGCACCGGGAAGTCGGTGTCCGGCGCGTTGGCCGATTCGACCCAGCTGGTCAGTTCAGGCGCGTGCGTGTCGTCCAGCAAGCTCATGGCGAAATCATGGTGAGAAGTTGTCCTCCAATCCGGCCCAGCACGCAGCGTAACCGGTGTCGAGCGAACCGCCATTCATGGCCCAGGCGGTGGGCACAAAACGGTAGCGGCTTTCGAACATGAAAGCCAGCGTGTGGTCCAGCTTGTGCGGGGCCAAGGGCGCGTTGCTGGCCTTGGCGAAGGCCTCCGTGTCGGGGCCGTGCGGCACAAAGCTGTTGTGCAGGCTGGCGCCGCCAGGCTTGAAGCCTTCGGGTTTGGCGTCGTACTGGCCGTGCACCAGGCCCATGAATTCGGCCATGGTGTTGCGGTGGTACCAGGGCGGACGGAAAGTGTCTTCGGCCACCATCCAGCGCGGCGGGAAAATCACGAAGTCGCAGTTCGCCGTGCCCGGCGTGTCGCTGGGGCTGGTCAGCACGGTGAAGATGCTGGGGTCGGGGTGGTCAAAGCTGATGCTGCCTAGGGTCATGAAGTGCGCCGTGTCGTACTTCAAAGGTGCGAGGTTGCCGTGCCAGGCCACCACGTTGAAGGGCGTGCCACTGTGCTGGTTGCGCCACAGTTGGCCGCCGAATTTTTTGATCAGTTCGTAGGCGCCCGGGCTGTCTTCATAGGCCGCTACGGGTGCCAGAAAGTCGCGTGGGTTGGCCAGGCCGTTGCTGCCAATGGGGCCTAGCTCGGGCAGGCGAAAAGCGGCGCCGTAGTTCTCAGCCACGTAGCCACGTGAAGCGCCATCTGGCAGCGCCACTTTGAAGGCCAAGCCACGCGGCAGCAGCGCCACTTCACCGGGTTTGACTTCCAGCACCCCTAGCTCAGTGGTGATGATGAGGCGGCCCTGCTGCGGCACCAGCAGCATCTCGCCGTCGGCATTGACCAGCGCACGCTGCTGCATGGACTGGTTGGCGGCGTAGACCAGTGCGGCGATGCCCGTCTGCGCATCCACATCACCGTTAGCCACGACGGTGTGCAGCCCGTCGATGAAGTCAGTGGGCTTGTCGGCCAGCGGGAAGGGGCTCCAGCGCAAGGGGTCGGGTGGCGCGGCCACACCACCGGCAGCACCACTCGTCCAATGTGGCAGGGCGTAAGGTTGATACGCGCCTGTCACCACCGAGGGCTGGCGGCGGTAGAGCCAACTTCGCCGGTTGTCGGCACGCGGCGCCGTGAAGGCGCTGCCCGAGACCAGTTCGGCGTAGAGGCCAAACGCCACTTGCTGCGGGCTGTTGCGGCCTTGTGGCAAGGCGCCGGGCACGGCTTCGCTGGCGAAGTGGTTGCCAAAGCCGGATTGGTAGTTGACCGTCGCTGCACTCATGGCTGTGTCTCCGCGTCTTGCACGCCTTGGCGCGCCGCTGCCAGCGCCTGGCCCAGCACGCCCAGGTCGCCGATGTGGTTGGCCAGCAGCAAGATCAGCCGTGCGTTGAGCAAGCGGCTTTGTTCGTCGCTGAGGCCTTGGTGGGTTTTGATCAACTGCTCGTAGAAATCGTCGCCCGGCTGGTAGGCGTGCAAGGGTGTTGAGTCTGCACGGTGGAAGTGGGGCCGGGTGTTGAGCTGCGTCATGGGGGGCATACCTCTTGTGCGGTGGCGCGCGCCAGGGCGGCCTTGACGGCGGCGGCATCAAAGCGGCGCCAGCGCGCGGTCACATGCTGGTCGGGGCGCAGCAGATAGACGGTGCCGGGTCGGCCGTCCAGGCGTTCCTGGATACGGCCTTTGTGGTCGAGCACGCGCGTGGCGCCCAGGGGCGTTGTGCCTTCAGCGCGCGCCACCCACAGCGTGTGGATGGGGATAGCGCGGTGCGCCAGTGCGCCTATCGCCTGCCACTGACTTTGATCGTCAGCCTCAAACACCAGCAGCACAAAGCGCCCGCCCAGGTGGCGCAGCAGCCAATCCTCTTTGCCCTGGTACAACAGCGGCGCGTCGGCCAGCGGCGAGCCCGGCCGCAGACCGCCCGCGAAGTGGCTGCTGTCGGCTGTGTTCAAGGGTGAATGCGACAAATGCGTGGGCACTGACAGGCGCCCTGAATTCACCAGCGCGCGCGCAAAAGCGTGTTCGCTGGCCAGCGTCAGCACGGCGTGGCGAAAGTCGTGCGACACGCTGCTCTTGGGCGTCATGAAGTCAGTCGAGCGTGTCGAGTTGAGCAAGTTCTCGTCAGCCGCCAGGCCGCGTTCTTCGTCATAGCTGTCGAGCAGCGCAAGAGGCGCCAAGCCGTCGATGACCAGCTTTAACTTCCACGCCAGGTTGTCCGCGTCCTGCACGCCCGAGTTGGCGCCACGCGCACCAAAGGGCGACACCTGGTGCGCGGCGTCACCGGCAAACAGCACACGGCCGTGGCGGAACTTGTTCATACGCCGGCATTGAAAGGTGTAGACGCTGACCCATTCCAGCTCAAATTTGCGCTGCGCCCCCAGCATGGCGCGGATGCGTGGCAGCACCCTTTCGGGTTGTTTTTCCAGCTCGGGGTCAGCGTCCCAGCCGAGTTGAAAGTCGATGCGCCACACATTGTCGGCTTCGCGGTGCAGCAGCACGCTTTGGCCAGGGTGAAAGGGTGGGTCAAACCAGAACCAGCGCTCGGCTTTGCCTTCTTCAAAGAGTGGCGTTTTCATGACCACGTCGGCGATCAGAAAGCGGTCCTTGAAGACCTGGCCTTGAATGTCCAGGCCCAGTTGGCGGCGGATGGGGCTGCGCGCGCCGTCGGCCACCACCAGCCAGTCGGCATGCAGGGTGTAGGCACCGTCTTGGGTCTGCACTTGCAGCAGCGCGCCGTTGGCTTGTGGCGTCACTGACACGACCTGGCTCTGCCACCTAATATCGATGTTAGGAAGGGCCTGCGCGCGCTCCACCAAAAACTGCTCCAGGTAGTACTGCTGCAAGTTGACCATGGCCGGCCGCTGGTGCTCGGCCTCGGGTTGCAGGTTGAAGTGGAAGACCTCTTGGTCGCGGTGAAAGGTGCGGCCCACGTTCCAGGTCACGCCCTTGTCCACCACCGCCTGGCCGCAGCCCAGGCGGTCAAGAACTTCCAGCGTGCGCTTGGCGTAACACAGGCCGCGTGAACCGACGCTGACGGTGTTGTCTTCGTCCAGCAGCAGCACCTTCAAGCCTTGTTGCGCTAGATCGATGGCAGCGCTCAGCCCCACGGGACCGGCACCCACGACGACCACGGGGTGGCGGGCGACTTGATCGGGCGCGTCCAGCTCCGCCGCCCGGCGGTAGGCATAACGCGGATAGTGATAGGTGCTGAGCACAGCCAGCGCCCGCGCTCAGGCTTCCAGCGCCTTCCACATCTGCACGTCGCGCTCTGCGGTCCAGATGCGCGGGTCTTGGAATTGCGTCATCTCGTCGTAGCAGCGTGTCACATCAAAAGGCATGCAGTGCTGGAAGATCACCCAGTGGCCGTAGGTGGGCGTCAGCTTGGCCATGGTGGCTTTGTAGACGGCGTTCAAATCCAAACCCGCCTTCACGCCTTCTTGCACACTGCTGCGCACGTCGGCAATGAAGTTGCGTGTGCCTTGCAAGCCGGCAGCCACTTGGGCGGGTGTGGTCAGCGCGGCACCGCGGCCCGGCACCAGTTGTGCGGGTTGCAAGGCCGCGATGTTGTCCAGCGTTTGCGGCCAGTCGTTGAAGTAGGCGTCACCTGCGTAGGGCGTGGCGTCGAATTCCACCAGGTCGCCGCTGAACAAAATCCTCTGCTGCGGCAGCCAGGCCACGGTGTCGCCCTTGGTGTGGCCACGGCCCAGTTGCAGCAACTGCACTTCCAGCTTGCCCAACCACAGGGTCATCTTGCCGCGAAAGGTCAGAGTCGGCCAGGTCAGACCCGGCGGCACGCTGTCGACGTTTTGAAAGAGGCGCGGAAAGCGGCCAATCTCGCTCGCCTTGTCTTGTTCACCGCGCTCAACGATCAAGTCGCGTGTGTCTTCGCTGGCAATGATGTGCTGTGCTCCTTCAGCCACATAAGCCGAGGCGCCCAGCACACGCACCGCGTGGTAGTGCGTGAGCAGCACGTAGCGGATGGGCTTGTCAGTGACTTCGCGGATGCGCCGGATGACGTCTTGTGCCATCACCGGCGTGGCTTGTGTGTCCAGCACCAGCACGGCGTTGTCGCCCACGATGATGCCGGTGTTGGGGTCGCCTTCGGCCGTGTAGGCGTAGGCGTTGTCGCTGAGCTTGCTGAAGCTGACCTGCTTGACTTCCAGGTCGGCTTGAGAAGCGAAGGTCTTGGTGCTCACGGGCATTCCTGTCTTGGTATTTCTAGCTTGGCCATTCTGGACCAAGACCTGGCGCTGGCCGCCAGCATGGGCCCGGCCAAGCATCCCCGGCTGGTCAGCATTGGCACGCGCGCCAGAGGTGCGCCGGTGGTGCGCCAGAGGTGCGCCAGAGGTGCGCCGGTGGTGCTCCGGTGGTGCGCCGGCCAAGGCCCTAAGGCTCTGCGCGGTGGCATTGTCGGTGCGGTCAGCAGCGGCGTCTGCCACCCAGGCCTTAACTCGCTTCGGCCTTGGCCTTGAGATTGAGCAGGCCCTTCTCAAAGTCACCGCCCACCATCTTGTCCATGTTGAAAAAGGTGGTCATCAACTTGGACAGGTAGGGCATGGGCCCGCTCATGGTCCAGCTCACCAGGGTCTGGTCGGCTTGCGGCGCCAACGTGAACTCAACGCGGTTGGTGGTCTGCATGGGTTTGTCAAAAGCCAGCTTCATGGCCACTTTGCGGGACGGCACCGACTCAATGACTTCCATGCGGCCGGCGCCCATCTTTTCGCTGCTCCACGAATAGGCCGCACCGGGGCCGCTGGCCGCGCCTTCATAGGTGAGCTTCATGGCCGGGTCCATGGCCGCCCAGGGGTTCCAGGTGTTGAAGGCCTGTGGGCTGTTGATCAGCGCAAAGAGCTTGTCAGGCGTTGCCTTGATGGTGGCGCTGCGCTGCACCGTGAAGCTGTCGGGCTTGGTGGCGGCGTACAGCAGCAAGGCGGCCACCGCGACGGCCAGGACGAGCAGGATTTTCTTGAACATGGTGTCTTCTCCTTCCAGGGGTGGTGGGGGTGGCGCGCTCAGCCGCGCCAACCGTCGCGCAACTCGCGCTTGAGCACCTTGCCGATGGCGCTGCGGGGCAACGCCGCCAGCACACGCAGCGCGCTCAAACGCTGCGTCTTGCCGACTTGTGCGTTGGCCCAGTGGCGCAGGCCTTCGGCGTCGATGGTGGCAGCTTGGCGCAGCACCACAAAGGCCACCGGCGTTTCGCCCCATTGGGCGCTGGGCACGCCCACCACCGCCGCTTCGGCCACATCAGCATGGGCGCGCAGCACGGCTTCCAGGTCGCTGGGGTAGATGTTGAAACCGCCGCTGATGATCATGTCTTTGCGGCGGTCGTGCAGGGTCAAAAAACCGTCAGTGTCAAAGCGGCCCACGTCGCCGCTGCGGATGAAGCGCTGGCCTTCGCTGTCGAACCATTCTGCCGCCGCCGTGAGTGCAGACTGACCGTGATAGCCGGTCATCATGCCGGCCGATCGGCCCACCACTTCACCACTTTCACCGGCCGCCACTTCAACACCGGCTTCGTCGACAAGGCGGATGTCGTGCCCCTCGGCCGGCTGGCCCACGGTGTGCAACTTGGTGGGGTGCAGGTGGGCGTGCAGGATGCAGGTGCCGCCGCCTTCGGTGAGGCCGTAGTACTCGGTCAGGCCACCGGGCCAGCGGCGCAGCACGTCGGCCTTGAGCTCAGCGTGAAAGGGCGCGCTGGTGCTGAATTTGGACTTGAAACTGCTCAGGTCATAACGTTCAAAGTCAGGGTGTGCCATGAGGCGCTGGTACTGCACCGGCACCAGCATGGTGTGGGTGGCGCGGTGCTGCTGCGCCAGTTGCAGGTAACGCGCGGCGTCGAACTTGGGCATCAGAACCGCGCAGCCGCCAAAGGCCAGGGTGGGGATCAAGCACACCAGCGTGGTGTTGCTGTACAGCGGCGTGGCCAGCAGCGTCACCGTGTCGGTGTTGTAACCCGTGATGGCCGCGCGTTGGATGTGCGCCCAGCGCATGGCGTGCGGCTGCACGATGCCTTTGGGAGTGCCCGTGGTGCCCGACGAGTAGATGATGTTGAAAGGCCAGGCCGGGTCTATGACCACGGGCTTGGGCAGCGCTGGCGAGTCTTGCAGCCAGCCGTCCAGCACGCCTTCGTCCAGGTGCAAGGTGGGCGCGGGCCAGGCGGCCAGCGCAGCGCTGCTGTGGTCGATGAAGATCAGCCTGGCCGCAGAGTCACGGCACATGTCCAGCAACTGCTGCGCGGTGGCGCTGGGCGCCAGCGGCGCCACCGCCAGGCCGGCGCGCAGCGCACCCAGGAAGACCGCCACGTAGGCTATGCAGCTGCTGGCGCACACAGCCACCACATCACCCGGCACCAGGCCCTGTTTTTGCAGCTTGGCGGCGATGTGGTCAGCGCGCTGGTGCAGGCCTTCGTAGCTGAGTTGCGCGTCGCCGCAGCGCAGCGCGCTGGCTTGTGGGCGCTGCTGCGCGTGGCGCGCAACCAAGGTCGGCAGCGCGGTGAAGGTGTCGGCTTGCGGGTCTGGCATGGCCAGACGGTAGCGCAAAAGTGTCAGCCAGCACTTGAAAGTGAGGTCGCCACAACCACCTGGCGGCTACCTGCTCTCCACTTGCTAGCCACCTGCCGACATCGTGTGGTCCCTGCCCGTTCAGGCAGGCAGCACCTGCCCATGCAGCGGATGTGTGAAGCGGCCGGCGCACCCAGCATCGGCCCCATCCTGCTGCGAAAGGCTGCTCTGTGAACGACAACCCATCCCCATCATCCCAAACCCACATGGCCGACGCCGTGGCGCGCATGGCTGCGTCCACGGTGGGCGTGCTGTCACGCCGCCGCGGCCTGGGCGCTGGCGTGGTCTTCAAACCCGGCGTGCTGGTCACGGCCGCATCAGCCCTGGGCCATGGCAGCCGGGTGCATGTGATGCTGCCCAGCGGCGCCAATGTGGTGGCCGACATCAAGGGCATCGACCCCAGCACCGACCTGGCGGTGCTGACCCTGCCCGATCAGGAGTTGCCGGCCGCGCAGCGCCGCTTGTCGGCTTCGCCGCGCGTGGGCGACTTCGTCTGCGCCGTGGGCCGCGATGCCAGCGGCCACGTGCACGCCAGCTTCGGCCACATTGGTGCCACAGGGCCGGCGTGGCGCACCTGGCGCGGCGGTGCCGTGGACGAAAAGATCAGGCTCGACGGTGGCCTCTACCCCGGCCTGACCGGCGCCCCGGTGGCTGACACGCAGGGCCAATGGCTGGGCGTGGCCAGCCCTGCCCTGTCACGCCACCACGGTGTCGTGCTGCCGCTGGCCACGCTGGACCGCGTCGTGGCCAGCCTGCTGTCGCACGGCCGTGTGCCGCGTGGCTACCTGGGCGTGGCCGCGCAGCCGGTGGCTTTGACCGCGGCCATGCAAGCGGCCGCCGGCACATCGGCCACCAGCGGCCTGCTGTTGGCCGGCCTGGCTGACGACGGCCCTGCCGCGCGTGCCGGCTTGATGGTGGGCGACATCGTCATCAGTGCCGCTGGCAAACCTGTGGGCGACATTGCCGCGCTTAGCGACGTGCTGGGCGCCGAACAAGTCGGCGCACGTTTGTGTCTGCAATTGCTTCGCGGCGGCCAAGCGCTGGAGCTGACTCTGGACGTCGCCGAACACCCCGGCGCCAGGCGCTGCTAAGGCCCATGCACTGGCACGCCACCGCCCGCCCACGCTGGGCCGCCGAAGGCCTGGCGGCGGCTTTGCAGCGTGCTGCTGCGCGTGACACCCGTGTCAGTGTGCTTGAGTGGTTAGCCCCATTGCCAGTGCCAGCGCCCGACGCCGTGGTGGCGCTGGTGGACGACGCCAGCGCGGCGTTGGCCTTGCTGGCGCTGTTGCCAGCGTCGCTGCCCGTGTTGTTGCTGTGCGCACAGCCCGCCCTGTTGGCAGACCTGGCCGACGCGCACACGCGGCCCTTGGGCCTGTTGCAGGCCAACGTGGACGACACGCGCCTGCATGCCGCAGCGCAGGCCGTGGCGCTGGGCCTGCATGTGCGCGAATCGGGGCCTGCCAGCGGGACCGCGTCGTTCGTGCAATTCGCCCAAGAGGAGCTGGAGCCACTGACCCCGCGCGAAAGTGAAGTGCTGGAACTGATGGCCAAGGGCCTGGTCAACCGCGACATTGCGCTGGCGCTGGGCGTTAGCCACCACACGGCCAAGTTCCACGTCGCGCAGATTCTGGACAAGACCGGCACGGCCACCCGCACCGAGGCCGTGCGCCAGGGGCTGCGCCTGGGCCTGGTGGGTTTGTAGGGACGGGCAGGACCATGGACGACACCAAGGCCTGAACTGCGTACCAGCTGCGCCGTTGGCTGGGGCACGAAACGGGCCGACGGACCAGCGTTTTCTCAGCTTCCAGACCCGGCGGCGTCTCTATTCTTGGGCGTCGCACGCTGCGGCGTTGGTCAAAGGCCCGCAGCGAGAGTGCTGGCTGTCTTACCTGCCCTGTTTGCAGCCGCAGTCGCTGCCACGGCCGCGACGGTGAGCAAGCAGCTGCTGCGGCCCGACGGCGAATACCGCTACGTGCCGCCCAACCGCGAGGGTGTGAACATCGACGTGGATGGCTGAACCTGCAGGTAAGTCTGCAGCGCCAGCGACGCTGAAAAAATCGGCGCTGGCCTGAACAGCACGGGGCGCCTGAACAATTGCAGCCAGGCTGCCAAGCCGGTGCTCTATTTCATGTGCCAGGGCAAAGCGGTTTTGAGCGTGATCCTGAAGCCCAAGAGCACGCGGCAGCTATGGCGTGCAGGTCTGAGAAGGCTGGAAGTACGGCAGGCCTTGCACCTGAGGCGCTGGCGCGCCAGCGCGCGCTGTGGCTGTGCTGCTTGTGATGCCGCGTTGCGACCCCAGGCGCCCTAAACAAAGCTGGCTAGAGAATGAGCGGCGCCGTGGCACCCGATAGGCACGAGATCCCAACTAACGATCAACCTCGCGTTGTAGTGCCTCAATGCCGTCCAGCACGCCGCAAAACTTTTCGCCGAAAGCCGTGAAGCGGTATTCAACACGCGGCGGCAACTCGGGATAGGCCTGCTTTTCGAGGATGCCGAAACGCACGAGCTTGCTCAGGCGCTCCTGGAGAACCTTCTTCGATAGCCCCTCGATGGCATGCTCCATCGCGCCCGGTCGGCATACGCCGCCGCGCACAGCACCGAGTACCGCCAGCGACCACTTGCAGCCGACGATATCTTCGACCATGCGCGGCACCCTGAGCGTCTTCGGCATCGCTGATCCCTGTGCGTTCATCAATAGACACCTGAAAGTGCCCGGGTCACCGTTTCGTGCCTGCTGTTCAGGCGCAATGACGCATGCTGCAATACGCGCCTTCCACCATTGGACTGTAGGAGTGCCTCATGCGCAAGATGTTTGCTCTGGCCGCGATCATTTCGATGGCTTGGCCGGTGTTCGCCGCCGATTCTGCGGCCGTGCCTTACCCGGACGGCTATCGCCAGTGGACACACGTCAAGAGCATGACGATCAATCAAGGTCATGCGCTGTACGACACTTTCGGTGGGATTCATCACCTCTATGCCAACAGACGAGCCGAACAAGGCTACAAGAGCGGCAAGTTCGCCGATGGCTCCGTGATCGCCTTCGACTTGCTGGAAGCGAAGATCGCCGACAACACGGTGCAGGAAGGTACCCGCAAAGTGTTGGGTGTCATGCACAAGGACGCCCGGAAGTACAAGGACACAGGCGGCTGGGGCTTTGAGGGATTCAAGGGTGATTCGAAGACCGACCGCGCGGTCGGCAAGAACGCCGCGTCGGCGTGCTTCCAATGCCACACAGCCCAACAAAGCCAGGACTTCGTCTTCTCCTCGTATAGAAAGTGACCCCATGCAGGGCGCCAGGGTGCGAACGCCAGCAACGCCAAGCTTGTTTGGCATTGACCCGCCCGGTCAGCCCGCGCCGCCGTTGACGACGCGCGAGTGGTTCGGCATCGGCCATGCCGTGCAGCTGGCCGACTTGCTTGGCAAGGTGGTGGTGCTGCACGCATTCCAGATGTTGTGTCCCGCGTGCGTTCATCACGGCCTGCCGCAGGCGCAGCGCATGCACACGACGTTCGCGCCGCATGGCGTCGCGGTGATCGGCCTGCACGCGGTGTTCGAACATCACGCTGCGATGACGTCCAACGCCTTGCAGGCGTTCTTGCACGAGTACCGATTTGAGTTTCCGGTCGGCGTGGATGCGCCAAATGCCGATGCGCGCAATCCGATTCCGGTCACGATGCAAGCCTATGGAATGCGGGGAACGCCGAGCCTGGTGATGATCGACCGCAAGGGCCATCTGCGCCGCCATGCGTTTGGTGCCGAGGATGATCTGGCAATGGGGGCCGCCATCGCGACACTCATGGCAGAAGGTGACTGAGTCAAGCGGGCCATGCAGTGCGCGCACATTGAGCTGGACGACTGAGTCGTCGCGTCGCGGGAGGCTCATCGAGCAAGACGTCGAGGTCCCGGCCGCCGTCACGAAACCGCAGAGGAACGCCGGTGACTGCCCGCAGTCCGTGACTGCAATTGCCCACTGAGCGGTCGCTTGCCGCTGTCCAAAACCAGGCCTGAACAGGCGCGAATCAGGCGGCGGTCAGCACCGCCAGCGCCACCGAAGCCAAGCGCGACAGCGCCGAGTCGGCGCGCGAGGTCAGCACGACCGGTGCGCGCCCGCCCAGCACCAGGCCGGCGCAGTCACCGCCGCCCACGTAGACAAAGCTCTTGTAGAGCATGTTGCCGGCATTGAGCTCGGGCATGATCAGCAGGTCAGCGTCACCCGCCACTTTTGAGTGCAAGCCCTTGACGCGCGCGGCCTGCGCAGAAAAGGCGTTGTCAAAACCAAAAGGCCCCTCAACGCTGGCGTTAGGCCAGCGGCCCGCAGCGGCCATCTCGACGAGGGCCTGCGCGTCTTCGGTAGCGGGTATGTTGGCCTTCACGGTTTCCACCGCCGCCACCACCGCCACCTTGGGGTGGGCCACGCCCAGGCGCTGCAGCATGGCCACGGCGTTGCCCACGATGTCGGTTTTGGTGCGCAGGTGCGGCGCAATGTTGACGACACAGTCGGCCAGCGCCAAGAGCTTGTGATAGCGCGGCAGGTCAAACACAAAGGCATGGCTAAAGCGTGTCTGGCCATGCAGGCCCTGGCTTTTGTGCACCACGGCCGACATCAACTCGTCGCTGTGCAGTGAGCCTTTCATGAGCACGCTGGCCGCACCGCTGCGCACCAGGTGGCAGGCCTGGCGTGCGGCGTCGCCCGCAGTGCCTGGCACGTCGACGACGTCAAACAGCCCCGCCGCGATGGCCGGCAAACCGGCTTGTTCGGCGCTGCGCAAAATGGCCTCGCGCGGGCCGATCAGCAAGGGCCGCGCCAGGCCCGCAAGGTGCATGTCCAGCGCCGACTGCAAGGACAGTGCGTCGCTGGGGCAGACCAGGGCCACCACGGGCAGGCCTTGCTCCTGGGCTTGGGATCTCGCACGCTGGGTCGCACGCTGAACCAGCGCGTGCAGGCGCGGGTGGGCGTAGTCGCCGCAGTGGGTTGTATCGGGGTGGCCAGCCACCGTATCGCTCAGACAAAGTCTTTGTACTTGTCGAGCAAGCGCACTGGCATGTTCAGCGCGTCGCGGCGGAAGGGGTCGCCCAGTTCGCGCGTGCACATGATCTCAATCACGCAGGTTTTTTTGTGGTTCATCTGCAAGTCAATGGCGCGCTTGAGCGCCGCGCCCACGTCTTCGAGCTTGTCAACGACGATGCCTTCGGCGCCCATGGCTTTGGCAATGCCGGCAAAGCTGGGGTTGTCGAGTTCACCCGCCACAAAGCGGCGGTTGTAGAAGTCGACCTGGTTCTTCTTTTCAGCGCCCCACTGGCGGTTGTGAAAGACGATGGCAGTGACCGGGATGTCATGCCGCACACAGGTCATGATCTCGCTCATGCTCATGCCCCAGGCGCCGTCACCGGC
>JANNEX010000817.1:0-1985 GCA_031379155.1 Rubrivivax sp. | reverse complement strand
CCACCTGGTGCTGTCCATCATTGCCACCGAATCCAATTTCGACGCCTCGGCCCTGTCACCCAAAGACGCACACGGCCTGATGCAGCTCATCCCCGGCACTGCCGCGCGTTTTGGTGTGCGCAACATCAAAGACCCGGTGCAGAACATCCGCGGCGGCATGGCCTACTTGCGTTGGCTGATGGCTTACTTTGAAGGCGACGTGACCCTGGTGGCCGCCGCCTATAACGCCGGCGAAAAGGCGGTGGAGCGTTACCTGGGCGTGCCGCCCTATGCCGAAACGCGCCTGTACGTGCTGAAGATTCGCGCCGGTGTGGCCGGGCAGCGCTTCCATCCTTTTGACGCCACGGCGGCCGAGCCTTCGCCCTTGATGGCCATCATCAAGACGGCGCAGCGCGCGGCGGCGCTGGGGCGTTAGGGCATGACCCTGCGATCATGCTGAACATTCATTCTTTCAAATGCCAGGACGCACTCCTGTTTACAACTGTTGAGCCAAACAATGCACGTAACAAAAGCATTAGGCCAAAGAACACTGAAAGGAACCCAAACAACGAACGGCCCAACAGCGTCACTGCGAGTTCCGTCGCCAGGAATGCTGCCAACGCACCTGCGGAGACAAGTGCTGCCACCTTGTGCTTGCTATATCGAAGCACTGCGACGGCGCCGCAATTGCTGCAACGATGCTCTATCGTGTACCAACCTACCCGGCGCGTCTCATGACTCTCCTCTTTGCCGCACCTGGGGCAGGAATAGGCGATGTTCATGAGCCGCACTGTTTTTTGCACTTAACCCGAATAGCTATTGAGCAGACTCCTCCAAAAATGGTGCTGCTCACGACTCCAGCGAACCAACCGTAGTCATAGCCGACACCGACACACATACCCGCGGCCGCGATTCCGCACGACATCAACCCACTGGGGGCATTTTCACAAGCAGCGCTGCGCTCTTCCTTCGACCACAGTGGTCCGTAAGGATCCATGCCGGGATTGTCCAGCCCTCGTGGGTCGGTGTACCTGATCGGATTCCCACCCACGTAGGTGTACCGCGCCAACCCCCCACCCAACCCCAGCGGATCGGCTTGCAAGTACCGTCCCGTCCAAGGCTCATAGTCCCGCATCCAGTTGTAGACGTAGCCACCGTAGCCTTCGTACTGCTGCCCCGGAAAGCGCAGGTTGTACGTGACACTGCCCACAGGGAACGTGCTGCCAAACGGCTCGCTGTCCCAACGCCAGACTTCCACGTTGTCACTGGCGCGGCTGATGCTTCGCGGGGTGTTGAGGTGGTCTGACCTGATGATGTGCAGCACACCGCCAATCATCGCACCAACGGGCTGGCCGTTGAACCAGATGGTTTCCTGGATGGTGCTGGTGGCGCTGTACTCGCCCAGCAAGCTGCCATCGTCGGCGTGCAAGAAGTGCCGGTCGAAGGCCACCACCCAGCGGCCCGTTGCAGCGGGTTCGGCCGGCGTGTTGATTGATGAAGTGCCTGCTGCGGCAGCCAAAACCTTGGGACCGCTCTTGGCCATGGCGTCGGGTTTGGCGCCAACTGCGGCGCTGGTATCAGCAGGCTGGCTGTTTTGATTGCCGCCGGCCTGCCAGACCGAAAACACCGACCTGACCCGCATGCCTTGGCCGTTGAAGCTGCGTTGCGCGCGGTCAGCGGCCGTGAACATGGCCGTGAGGCGTCCCACGCTGTCGTAGGCAAAGCTGACACTGCCATCACCCGTGGGATTGCCAGCTGCGTTATAGCTGTAGCTGCCGCGCGGACTGCTGATCAGGCGGTTGCTGCCAGCGGCGTAAGTCAAGGTCTGAGCGACACCGTTTCTGATGGTGGAGCGCCGGTTGCCGTTGGTGTCGTAGTTGAAGGTGAATGTGCCAGCCGGGCCGTTGTAGGTGATGAGTTGACCGGCTTCGTCGTAGCCCATGCTGCTGTTGACCACGCCGCCAGCGGTCTGGTCAACGTAGTTCGTCAGCCGCCCTGCCGAGTCG
>JANNEX010000737.1:0-11515 GCA_031379155.1 Rubrivivax sp. | reverse complement strand
TTGATGCACCTGCGCGGCGCCAACGGTGCCGGCAAGACCAGCCTGATGCGCCTGTTGGCGGGGGTGGCGCAGCCCGAAGCCGGCAGCGTGACGCGTCTAGGGCCGGTGCTGTACATCGCCCACGCCAACGCCCTGGCCGACGACCTGAGCCTGACCGAGAACCTGGCTTTTCTGGCCGCGCTGGCCGACCAGCCCAGCGACGGCGCGCAGCTTGCCACCGCGCTGGCGCAATGGGGCCTGCAAGACCACATCCAGCGCAGCGCACGCACGCTGTCGCAAGGCCAGCGCCGCCGTGGCACGCTGGCGCGGTTGAGCCTGCCCGGCACCCCGCGCCTGTGGCTGCTGGACGAGCCGCATGCAGCGCTGGACAGCGCAGGTGCGGCCTTGCTCGACACCCTGCTGGCCGAGCATGCCGCGTCAGGCGGCGCGGCCCTGTTCACCGGCCACCAGAGCCTGGCGCTGCCCGGCGTACTCACATTTGAATTGAGCGCATCTTGAGCAGCCCGGCCGCCGCATTGCTCAAGCGCGAACTGCGCCTGGCCGCGCGCCAGCGCACGGAACTGTTCATGCCGCTGGTGTTTTTCATCGCCGCCGCCGGCATGTTCCCGCTGGCCGTGGGGCCAGAGCCGCAGATGCTGCGCGCCATCGCGCCCGGCATCGTCTGGGTCTGCGCGCTGCTGGCCACCTTGCTGTCCATGCCGCGCCTGTTCAATACCGACTGGCAAGACGGCACGCTGGAGCAGTGGCGCCTGAGCCCCACGCCCATGCCGCTGTTGGTGGCTGCCAAGGTGCTGGCGCACTGGCTGACACAAGGCGCGCCGCTGGTGCTGATATCACCCCTGCTGGCGCTCATGTTTGGCCTGCCGGCCGACAGCAGCGCCGTGCTGGTGCTGTCGCTGTTGCTGGGCAGCAGCGTGCTCAGCAGCCTGGGCGCCCTGGCTGCCGCGCTCACGCTGGGGCTGCGCGGTGGCACCGTGCTGCTGGTGGTGCTGGTGTTGCCGCTGGCGGTGCCGGTGCTGATCTTCGGCGCGGGTGCGGTAGCGGCCATCGAAGGTGGCCAGAGCGCAGCGCCGCACCTGTCGCTGCTGGCCGCCATGGCCATCGCTATTGCCCTGGGTGCGCCGTGGGCCACGGCGGCGGCGCTGCGCATTGCCTTGGACGCCTGAAGACACATGCGCCTGCATGAGAGCGGGCTACGATAGCCACATGCTGGCCACGCTGTCACTTCCCGCACCGCGCTCTCGCGGATGGCGCGCCGCGTGGCTGGCCTGCGCCGCGCTTGCCTTCATGCCGGCTCTGTTGCTGAGCCCACCGCTGCAGGCCCAGACGGGCACAGACAGCGCGCAAGAAACGCCCAGCCTGATGATCGAGCTGGGCTCGCACAGCGCGCCGGTGCGCCGCATCGACGTGCAGCGTGGCATCGCCGTCACCGCGTCAGACGACCGCACGGCGCGTGTCTGGGACGTCGCCAGCGGTGAGCTGCGCCATGTGTTGCGGCCACTGGCGCAAGGCAACGAAGTCGGGCGTTTGTACGGCGCCGCCATCCACCCGAGCGAGCCGCTGGTGGCGGTGGCCGGCACCTCAGGCAGCGCCGACACCCAGCACTTGATCTATCTGTTTGATCTGGACAGCGGCGCGCTCAAGCGCACCATCAACGCCCAGGCCGGCGACATCCGCAAACTCGCCTGGTCGGCCGACGGCAGCGTGCTGCTGGCCGGCTACAACGGCACCCATGGCGTGCGCGCTTTTGCGCTCGATGGCCGCCCCTTGCTGGACGACCGCTTCCCCGGTCCGGTGTTTGGCCTGACCGTGGGTGCTGGCGGCGTGGCTGCGGCGGTGGGCCTGGACGGCACGCTGCGCAGCTACCGCGTGGGCGCGGGTGCGGCTGCTGTCAGCGGTCAAACCGTCATCAGCGGCCGCCGCCCTGCCGCCGTCAGCTTCAACCCCGACGGCAGCCGACTGGCCGTGGCCTACGCCACGCCGCGCGAAGGCCCTGAGTTCTTCGACACCGCCACGCTGCGCAGCAGCGGCCGCCTGGCTGCAGAAAACTTGTTCGGCGGCGACTGGCGTGTGCTGGCTTGGTCGACGGATGGCCGCTCACTCTTTGCCGGCGGCACGGCCTACACGCAGGCGCTGCGCTTCCCGGTGCTGCAATACGACGTGGCCAGCGGCCGCGTCAGCGCCACGATTGACGCCGCGTCAGACAGCATCACCGACCTCGTCGCCCTGCCTTCGGGCGAAGTCGCCTTCACCAGTTTTGACGGTTCCTGGGGCCTCATCAACCAGGGCAAGGTGCAGCGCCGCGTGGGTGCCGGTGTGGTCACGGTGCGTGGCAACGCACCACTTGATCTTGAGGTTAGCCCCGACGCGCGCTCATTGCGCTGGGGCACACAAGGGCCGGGTGGCGGCTTTGGTTTTGCCTTTGACAAACGCCGGCTGCAAACGGCACCCAGCACCGCGCTGCGCCGGCCGGAAACACGCTTTGGCCCCTTCAACGCGCCGGCCGACTGGAACCAGGATTCGCGCCCACCCGTCATCGGCGGCAAGCCCATGGCACTGGCCGCCGACGAACGTGGCCGCGCTCTGGCCGTGCTGGGCGCGGTGGGCGCTGCGCAGCCGGCAGCCATCGTCGGCACCAACCGCGCGCTGTATCGCTTGACCGAACAGGGTGCCGTGACTTGGCGCGTGGCCGTGGACACCGAGATCCGAGCGCTCAACGCCAGCGCCGACGCGCGATTGCTGGTGGGCGCCATGGCCGACGGCACCGTGCGCTGGTGGCGCGCCAGCGATGGCCGTCTGCTGCTGACCCTGCTGGCCCAGGCCGACGGCCGCTGGGTTATCTGGACGCCGGCCGGCTACTTTGACGCCAGCGCCGGTGCCGACCGCGTGGTGGGCTGGGCCTTGCCGCGTGGCCAACAACAGGCCATGAATTTCTATTCGCTGGGGCGCTTTCGCGAGCGCTTCAACCGGCCCGATGTCATCGACGCGATGTTCACGCAGCTGGACGAAGGTGCTGCCGTGGCCGCGCTGGCGGCGGCCGAAGAGCAAGCGCGTGTCGCCCTGCAACGTCAGTCGCTCGAACAGGCCGACGGCGCGCGCAAGGCCGAAGCGGCGGCGGCCGAACAAGCGCGCCAGGCGGTCTTGCGCGAAGCCCAGTTGCGCGCGGCTGCCGAACAAGCCGCACGCGACAACGCCGCGCGCAGCGACGCCGCGCGTGCCGCGCAGGCCGCGCAAGCCGAGTCTTTGCGCGTGGCGCAGGCCCAGGCGGCCGCAGCCGCACAGCTGGCCGCCCAACGCCTGGCCGCAGAACAGGCTGCCGCGCAAGCCGCACAAAACGCCCAAGCCGAGGCCAACCGCCAGGCCGCGCAGCGCGAAACACAGGCCCGCGCTGCCGCCGAAGAAGCCGCGCGCGAAAGTGCCGTGCGCGCCGAACAAGCGCGCCAGGCTGAAGCGCGCCGCCTAGCCGCTGCCAGCCAGGCCCAGGCTGAGCGTGACGCCGCTGCCCGAGAGGCTGAGCGGCAGCACGCCTTGGCACGCACCGCCGCCGAGCGCGAAGCAGCGCTGCGCCAGGCGGCTGCTCAAGCCGCAGCCCTGGCCACGGCGCAAGCCGAACAAGCCCGTCTGGCGCAAGAGCGCGAACGTGCCGCGCAGGCCGCACAAGCCGCACAGGCGCGCGAACTGGCGGCGCGTGAAGCGGCGCAGCGCCAAGCCGCAGAACGCGAAGCCGCGCGTCTGTTGGCCGCGGCGCAGGCCGAAGCACAAGCCGCCGCACAACGCGAGGCCGTGCAGCGCGAAGCCGCCGTCGAAGCCCAGCGCCTGGCCGCTCGCCTTGAGTTGGCCCGCCAAACCGCCGCGCGCGAAACAGCGGCACGCGAAGAAGCCGCGCGTGCTGCGGCACGCGAGGCTGCCGAACAACAAGCCGCCGCGCAGGCGCGCAAGGCTTTGCAGGCGCTCAAGGCGAGCGAATTCCCCCCGGCCTTGCAGCCCGTATCCACCGCACGCGTCAAAGCCACCGGCGGCGAAGTGCTGCTGCCTTTTGCCATGGTCTCGGCGGCTGCCGCCGGTGAGGTGCAGGTGCAAGTGCGCATCAACGGCCGCCCGGTGTTGCCGTCTGACCTAGTGATGCCCAAGTCGATTGACGGCCGCACCCAAGGCACCGCGCGGCTGCAAGTGGGCGAAGGGCGCTCGCAGATTGAGATCATCGCCATCAACCGTTACGGCGCCTCCGAAGCGCTGACCTTTGTGGTCGACCGCGACGCGGCTCCCGGCACGACTGGCGCACCCGGCGCCGTGCGCCCACCCACGCCGCCCGGCAACGACCTTTACGTGCTGGCCATTGGCGTGGCCGACTACGCGCGCCGCGAATACAAGCTGGGCCTGGCGGCCAAGGACGCGCAGGACTTTGCCGCCGCCATGCAGCGCCAGGAGGGCCGCCTGTACCGGCGTGTCATCGTGCGCACACTCACCGACAAAGGCGCCACGCGCGCAGCCGTGCTGCGTGAATTGGACAACTTGCGCGACACCGTCACCGGCAACGACGTGGCCATGGTTTTCATCGCCGGACACGGCATCAACGACGCCGCCGGCAACTATTTCTTCCTGCCCCACGACGGCCAGCATGAAAAGCTGCTGACCACGGCGGTGCCGCAGGCCGCCATTGTCTCGGGGCTGTCCAAAATCAAGGGCAAAACCATCCTCTTTGTCGACACTTGTTTTGCCGGCAACGCGCTGGGCGCTTTGTCCAAGGCGCCGAAACAAACTGAGAAGCTGATCAACGATTTGACCTCGTCTGAAAACGGCGTCGTCGTGTTTGCGTCCAGCACCGGCCACGAAGAGTCAGAAGAAAAGGACGAATGGGGCAACGGCGCTTTCACCAAGGCGCTGCTCGACGGCTTGGGCGGCAAAGCCGACTTCATGCGCGCCGGGCGCGTCACCTACGCGGGCTTGAATCTGTTTGTGTCGGAAGAAGTGACGCGGCTGACATCGGGACGGCAGCGGCCGGTGTTCATTTCGCCGCGCGGCATCCCTGACTTTGCTGTCGCCCGGCTGTAGCCCCACGGTCCACACCCGCCATTTAGGGGACAGCCCTGCGTTGTTGTGGCGGCGTCTGTGGGCTAAGCTCAACGCATAGCAAGACCAGCGTCAGGCACAGGCAGCTGCCGTAGAAGCCGGCGCCACCGTCGACCCACCTCAAGAGGACAAAGATGACCGATCGCATTGCACTGGCCCGCGTCGGCGCGCTCATGTCCCTGTTGGCGTTGGGCAGCTGCGGTGGCGGCGGTGGAGGCGGCGGCGACACCACACCGCCGCCCCCGCCAGCGGCTTCTTGCACCGTGCGGGCCCAGGAATTCATCGGCGTGTGCACGGGATTCCCCGACACCGGCAACCTCGACTGGAACGCCGGCGGCGACGGCGGCGGCGGGGTGGGTGACGGCGGCGGCAGCGCCAGCGGCGACGGCGGCGTTGGCGCCGGTGGCGACTTTGGCCAGTTCCGCAACGTCACCATCAGCGTCTTTAAGGACGACGGCACTTTGCTGGGCAGCGCGCTGACCGACGCGGTCAAGGGCATGGTCACCATCCGTCCCGGGCTGGCTTACCGCGGTTCCTTGCGGCTTGAACTGACTGGCGGGGCCAACGCCGAGTACTTTGAAGAAGGCAAGAACCGCTACGTGCCTTTCCCGGCCGGGCGGGTCATCCGCGTCATCGTGCCGCGCATCGACAAGAACATCGGCATCACCGCCTTTACCGAAGCCGCCTACCAGTTGTTGACGCAGGGCAGCGCGCCCGAATCGGTGGGCGCTGGCAACCCCACACCGGCGCAGATAACCGCCGCCAATGAACGCGTGCGTGCGCTCATCAACGAACACTATCCACGTGGCCTGCAACTCGCCTCGGGCGAACTCACGCGCTTGCCATTTTTGAAGTCACCGTCAGTGGCGCAAGGCTCGCTGACCAACAACCCGCGCGGCATCTACGGCGTGGTCAGTGGCACCTTTTCCAAACAGGCCGCACTCTTCAACACCGGCAGCGACACGCCGACCCTGGACGCCGTGGCGCAACTGGCCGAAGACCTGCGTGACGGCGACCTGGACGGCCGCAACGGCAACGCGCCGGCCGCGCCTGCGGGCCAACGCACCTACGACCCGCAAACACTCACCGGTGAAATCAGCTCGGCGCTGGCCCACCAGGCAGAACGCTTCGGCAGCCAGGCCATCAAGGACATGCTGCCGCCCGTCGTCAACTACGGCGGCACACGCTACAAGGGCTATTTGTTTGACAGCGCCATCAGCAAGGCGCGTGGTGCCAGCAGCACCGTGACTGGCTGGCTGGCTGGCAATGCACTGAACCTCAGCGTGGGCCAAGTGCTGCCCAAGGCGCTGCCCCTGGGCCAGTCGGCACAGGCCATGATCAGCAACTTCGGCCACGGTGGCGCGTTTTTCAAGATCGACAGCAGCGACACCACGGCCAACCCGGTCTACCGCTACTACGCGCTGGGCGACAACGCCAATGGCGAACTGGCCACTGGCAACCAAACCGACACTGACCGCGCGCTGGTTGAAATCACCTTGCCCGGCGCCTTGACACACGCTGCGGGCGGCTTTGCCCACACCGTGCTGCGCCTGGCCGACGGCCGCGTGTTTGCGGTCGGCGACAACAGTTTTGGACAATTGGGCCAGGGCAGCGACAGCAGCACGCTGCCACGCTCGAGCACGCCTTTGCAGGTGGTGTTGCCCGGCGGCGCCGTGGCGGTCGCGGCCACCAGCGTGGCGTCTTACGCGCTCATGGCCGACGGCACGGTTTACACCTGGGGCTCCAACGGCGGCTTTGGCTTGCTGGGCAACGGCCAAGCCGCAGGCACGGCGCTCGCGCCCGTGCTGGTGGCCGGCTTGAGCGACGTGGTGCAGATGACCGCCCGTGACAACGACGTGCTGGTGCTCAAACGCGACCAAACCCTGGTGCAGTGGGGCAGTCACCCGGCTGACGTGAACGCCTATACCGACGGCGACGTGACGGCCGCCTACCGCGGCGGCACCTTCGCGCCTACCCCCGTGGCCGGCCTGCCCACCACGGTGCAGTTGGCCGACGGTCGCACGGTGCCTGTGCGCGTGCGCAAGATCATCACCGAGCAGGGCCTGTTTGCGGCACTGCTCAACAACGGCCATGTTTACGCCTGGGGTGTGCACTTTGACCTCAGCGCCAAGGCCGTGCTGCGTGACCTGAGCGCCGCCCGCGTGCTGGGCCTGCCCCCGCTGCGCGACATGATGCCCGGCGGTTTTGTCGGCTACGGCGCGCGCCCGTTTGACCGCCTGACGGCCCTGGGCGTGGACTACCGCGGCGGCTTGTGGAAGCTGCGTGGCCGTGTCGCCGAACGTTTTGAGATCACCGACCGCACGGCGCAGCGCCGCCCGCAAACCGGCGTGCCGCGCTCGGCCAATTGCGCCACCTGCCACACCTTCTTGGACGAAGCGCTGGAAACCCTGCGTGAACGCCAGTTGGCTGAAGCACCGGTCAGTGCCACCGCGCCCATCTGCCAGCCCCCGACCACGGTGCACCAGGCCACCAATGGCAGCACCTTCATCCACGCCGAGACTGAATGCATCCAGTGCCACAACCCGGCCCGCCTAGACGCACGTTATGCCGGCCAACTGGCGCCCGCTTTTGTCGCCAGCGGCGGTTGGCCCAACTGCAACAAGCCGACCAACCTGCCCGCGCGCAGCAACGTGCCGGCCACGCCCATCACTGCGCAGTGCAGCGTGCCTGTGAACCACAGCTTCACGCCCCCGGGCACGGTGTGCTCCAGCTGCCACAACAGCGTGGCCGCACGCGCCTTGCAAGACCTGGTGCCGCCTTGTTTGCAGCCCAGCAGCGCCAGCCTGCCCACCATCAACAAGACAGCGAGCATCACAGCGGTGATTGACGACAACGGCGTCACCGTGACCCAGGGTGCCTACACCGTGGACACCACGCCGCGCCTGCAAGGCGCACTGTCGGCGGCACTGTCAGGGTCACAGACTTTGGAAGTTAGCCGCAACGCCGCCGCCATTGGCAATGCCAGCGCCAGCGGCACCACCTGGAGCTACACCGACCCCGCCGCGCCGCAAGGCACGGTGGTCTACACCGTGCGTGTCAAGGAAGGCACGGGCTTCGGGCCCACCAGCAACACCTACACGGTGCGGGTGGACAACGTGCCGCCCAGCGCCAGTGCGGCCATCGCCGCTTTGACAGACGATGTCTTTGGCGCCGTGTCCAACAACGGCTTTGCCAGCGACAGCACGCCCACGGTGAGCGGCACGTTGAGCGCCGCATTGGCCAACGGCGACGTGGTGCAAGTGCTGCGCAACGACGTGGTGGTGGGCAGCGCCAGCGTCACGGGCACGGCCTGGACCTACACCGAACCCGCAGCGCTCACCGTGGGAACCTACGCCTACAAGGTGCGCGTGACTGACGCCGCCGGCAACAACAGCGGCACCAGTCCCAGCGTCACCTTCACGCTGATCGGTGGTGTGCCGGGTGCGGCCATCACGGGTGTGTTCAATGACGCCAATGCCAGCATCGCCGGTGGCAGTACCAGCAGCGACAACACACCGCGCCTGGCCGGCACGCTAAGCGCTGCCTTGCCCACGGGCTATGGCGTGCAAGTGTTGCGTGGTGGCACGGTGGTTGGCTTGGCCACCGTCACGGGCCTCACTTGGGGCTATACCGACACGGCGCCTGAAGGCAACGTGAGCTACACCGCACGCGTCAAGGCCGATGCCGTGCTGGGCGCAGAGGGCACGGCCTACGCCTTTACGGTGGACAGCATTGCGCCCACGCAGACAGCGGCGGTGACACTGATTGCTGACCGCTTCATCGGCGGCCTGGCCCCCGGCGCGTCCACGGCTGACCAGACGCCCACCATCTCGGGCACGGTCAGCGCCGCGCTGGGCAGCGGTGAACAGTTGCGCCTGCGCCGCACCAACACCGGCACCAACGCGGTGGTGGACATCACCGTGCCGGTGACCGGCACGACGTGGTCCTACCTGGAGCCCAGCCTGCTGGCAGTAGGCACCTACACCTACCAGGCGCAGGTGTTTGATGCCGCCGGCAACACGGCCGCCTTCAGCGCCACGCGCTCCGTGACCATCAACCTGTCGGCCATTCCGCTGCCGGGTGCTGGCGCCACGCTGGACACGCTGGGCGGCTTCACCGTGGCCGCCCTGCCCAGTGTCATCAACAACAACACCCCCGTGCTGACGGGCACCATCGCGCGTGCACTGAACACCGGCGAGGTGGTGCGCGTCTACCGCGGCGGTGTCGGCCTGGCCAACGCCACTGTGGCCAGCGGCGCCACGACCTGGAGCTACACCAACACCGCGCTGGCCGAAGGTGGGCCTTACAGCTTCTTTGCGCGGGTTGAGCTGGGCAGCAACAGCGCCGTGTTTGGCGCGTCCAGCAACAGCGCCGCTGTAAGCATCGACACCCTGGCGCCGACCCAGACAGTGAACATGAGCATCGTCGACGACAACTTGGTGGCCGTGCAAGGCAACAACACCAGTGACACCACTCCGCTGCTGCAAGGCACGCTGAGCGCCGCCTTCGCGCCAGGCAGTGGTGAAACGCTGGAAGTCGTGCGCACCGGCGGCGCTGGTGGCACGCTGACACGCAGCGCCACGGTGACCAACACCAACTGGTCGCTGCAAGAAAGCGTGCTGCCGCTGGCCACCTACACCTACACCGTGCGGCCGCGCGACCCGGCCGGCAATCGGGGCAGCAACACGGTGCAGACGGTGAACGTGATAACCACGCTGCCCAGCGTGAGCGCCATCGACGTCGTCTACAGCGCCGGCCTAGGGGCACCGCGGGCCGACGGCACGGTGGTGGGCAGCGGCGCCAGCATCGCTGACGCCACGCCCACGGTGCGCATCACGCTGGCGGCCAGCTTGCCGGCGGGTGCCTCGGTGCAAGTCACGCGTGTGCGCAGTGGCAGTGCCAACGCCACGGTGGCCGCTTCGGGCTCCGGCACTAACTGGACCTTGGTCGACACCGACGTAGGCCAAGGCCAGCGCAGCTACACCGCGCAGGTCACCAACGGCACGGCCTACGGCAGTGTCAGCGGCGGCTACAGCGTGCTGGTCGACACGGTGGCGCCGGCGCAGACCTTTGCGGCCATCACGGGCGCCAGCTCGGTCATGCCCAACACGGCGGTAACGGGCGCGACAACGCCGGCCGACGGCACGATTGCCAGCGGCGGCACCACCAATGACGAATCGCCGGTGTTGCGTGTGCAGTTGCTGGCCGCGCTGGGCAGCGGTGAGTCTTTGCGCATCCGACGCAATGGCAGCATCGTGGCGGCGCTCAGCACCTCGAGTTGTGGCGCCAACTGTTTCCTGGTCAGCGTGCCGGCACCGATAGCCTTGCCCGAACCCCCCAGCGCACCCAACAGCGGTGGTGTTCCCAGCGCCACGCAGGGCTACACCTTCACAGTGGTGGACGCGGCGCTCAATGAAAGTGCGGCCACGCCGGCCTTCAACATCGTCTTCAACTATTTTGCGTGCGACATCGTGCGGGCCAATGCGACGCGCCAGGCGTTGGTCGGCCTCAACCACACAACTTGGCTATCCACCACCAATTGCAATGGCTGCCACCTGGGCACAACGAGCGGCAATGTGGCCACGCCGTCCGGCGCCCTGGTGCCAGTACCCTCCACCACGCCCACCTACTGGTGCCGCCGCCCCTGACGTGCCGCACCTGAACCGCCCACCACCGGGCCGCTAGCATGCAGCGGCCCGCGTGGACCCAACTGGCATCGCCGGGGCGCTTTTATGCCGCCGCCGGGCGTGCCTTACCGTGGCTGTGGGCAGCAACCCTGCTGCTGCTGCTCAGCGGCCTGTACGCCGCCTTCTTTGTCGCGCCGATTGACGCCACCCAAGGCCAGAGCTACCGCATCCTCTTCATCCACGTGCCCGCCGCCTGGATGGCCATGCTCATCTACCTGGTGATGGCTTTTTGGGCCGTCTGGGGCTGGGCGCTGAACGCGCGCATGGCCCACATCTATGCGCGTGCGCTGGCGCCCACGGGTGCGCTGATGACGCTGCTCAGCCTCGTCACGGGCTCGCTCTGGGGCCTGCCCACGTGGGGCACCTGGTGGGTGTGGGACGCGCGCCTGACGACGCAGTTCATCCTGCTGCTGCTTTACGGCGGCTTCATCGCGCTGACCGAATCCATCGACGACTTTCGGCGCGGTTCACACGCCGGCGCTTTGTTGGCGCTGGTGGGTGTGGTCAACCTGCCACTCATCTACTTCTCGGTGCGTTGGTGGAACACGCTGCACCAGGGCGCCACACTCACACCGGGCGGCGCGCGCATGGCCACACCCATGCTGGTGGCGCTGCTGTTGATGACAATGGCTTTCTGGGCTTACACGTTTGCCGTCGTGTTCAGCCGCGCCCGTGCCATCGTGGACGAACATGCGCACGACGCGCAGGCATAGACATGAACTACACCTCATTGCAAGATTTTTTCCACCTCGGCGGCC